>URUZ01000027.1 GCA_900551225.1 uncultured Clostridium sp. | reverse complement strand
CTCTTAAATCTTCACTTCTTCACTTGAAATACTAAAAATACTTCTTGCTTCCCCAAAGATTACTCTTCTTCAAATCCAGATACTCATTGTACGCCTTCTCCAAAATCTGCTTCTCATTGGAAAACTTCAGCAAATGGTAGGCTTCATAGAACTTATAGTATCCGGAATCCAGAAAGTATTCTTCCCGCTGTGGTTTGCTGTAATAGCTGTCCGCCATCATCAGATACCAGTGGACGTCTTTTTCCACCACGTCCTGTGGCGTATTGAATGAATATTGGCTCTTACCGATATACTTTATAATGGATGCGCTGACTCCTGTCTCTTCTTTTACCTCTCTCAGGGCAGTTTCCTTGTACTCTTCACCAGCTTCTACTGTTCCCTTGGGCAATACCCATCCCTCGTACTTATTTTTGTAATTTTTGTACAGGACAAGGATTTTCCCGCGAAATATAACCACACCGCCGCAGCTCGTTGCTTCAATCATTGCAATTCCTCCTGGTGTTGGTGTGTATCCGGCGCGGGCTAAACGTCCGCGACATAGCTGGCTTAAGTATACAACTTTTGTGAAGGATATGCAAGGGCGAATCCCAATGGGGTTTATTTTCCAGTCAGACGCAGTTACCGTTCATCCTCCTGCATAAAGGCCCGGTGCTCCGCCGCCATCTCACGCAGCACGCTGATTCCTAAGGGAACCGCCAGCAAAAAGCTGATAATATCCGATATCGGCTGGCTGACCTGAACGCCCAGAATCCCGTATTTCATCGGCAGCGTCAGCACCAGCGGGATAAAGAACAGGCCCTGTCTGGACATGGCGAGCAGGGACGCGCGGAAGCCTTTTCCGATGGTCTGCATCATCATATTGCACATGGTAAGCCAGCCCACCAGCGGAAATGTCAGGCACTGGAGCCGCAGGGCTGAGGTGCCGTAGCGGATTACATCCGGGTCGCCCCTGCGGAATACCGTGATCAGGAAGCCTGCGCCGAACCAGCCCAAAACTGCCATCACAAACAGAAACATGGTGGACATCTTGACGCAGAACCAGAAGCCCCGCTGCACCCGGTCGTATTTCCTGGCGCCGTAGTTAAAACCGCAGACCGGCTGGAAACCCTGTCCGAAGCCAATCATCACGGATGCTGCGAAGTTGGTGATTCTCATGACAATGGACATGGCCGCAATGGCCGCGTCCCCATAAGGCCGGGCCATCAGGTTCATGCAGGTGGTGGCCACGCTGCCCAGGCCCTGGCGGCAGAGCGACGGAGCGCCGCCATTTAAAATGATCTTGTACCGCTCTATGCTGGGTGAGAACTTGCGTATCTCAATGTGCAGGTTGCCGCTCTGCCTGGTACCGTTGATCAGCAGACAGAAGCTGATAAACTGGCTGATAATGGTAGCTAGGGCAGCGCCGCTGATGCCCATGTCAAACACAAAGATGAGCAGCGGGTCCAGGGCAATGTTGATCACTGCCCCTGAGGCGATTCCAATCATGGCGTAGAAGGCGCTTCCCTGGAAACGCAGCTGGTTGTTGAGAACCAGGGAGGCCGTCATGTAAGGCGCCCCGATCAGGATAAACTTCAGATAATCCCTGGCATAGGGTAGGATCGTGGGAGTTGCCCCCAGCAGGTGGCACAGCGGATCTAAGAAGATCAGGCCGCCTGTCATAATCACCAGCCCCATGATAAATGCGGACACAAAGCCCGTGGCCGCCATCCTGGACGCCTCCTCGAACTCATGGGAGCCCAGCTTTCTGGACACGTAGTTGCCGGAGCCGTGGCCGAAAAAGAAGCCGAAGGCCTGGATAATAGCCATCACTGAGAATACCACGCCCACTCCCCCGGTGGCGCTGGTTCCAATCTGTCCCACAAAAAACGTATCGGCCATATTGTAAAACGATGTCACCAGCATACTGACAATGGTGGGGCCGGCCATCTGGCAGATCAGTTTCTCTACCGGGGTCTCGGTCATGCGGACCAGTTTCTCTTCCTGTTTCCTGGTGTCCTCCTGTTTTTGCAGCTGGGCACGGTTCTCTGAATCTCCCATTTATATCCCCCCTGTTTACTTCTGTTCCTGCATCCCCCTAAATACTTTCTCTGCTGTGATGGGCAGTTCACGTATCCGCACGCCCACCGCGTTTTGGATGGCATTGGCAATTGCCGGCGGCGGCGTATTGATTACCACCTCGCCGATGGATTTGGCGCCGAAGGGGCCGTTTGGCTCGTAGCTGCACTCAAATTCCACCCGCACATTCCCCACATCCAGACGGCTTGGGATCTTGTACTGCATCAGGGAGTTCTCATTCACCTGGCCGTTCTTTGAGTAGCTTACCTCCTCGTAGAGGGCCATTCCGATTCCCTGGGCCAATCCGCCCTCAGTCTGTACCTTAACCAGGTTGGGGTTTAATGCAGTTCCACAGTCCACCACAGCCGCATAGTCCACCAGTGTGACAGCGCCTGTCTCCTGATCCACTTCCACTTCTGCTGCTCCCACCATAAAGGGCGGCGGGGAGGTGGGGGAATGATGGGATTCACATGCGGACAGCGCATCGCTGTTTCTGCACATGGAGTTGTTGGCAATGTCCTTCAAGGTGATCTCCAGGGCTTCCTTCCCCTCACAGGCTGGCCTGAACACCTTCTGGCCGTCGAATTCCAGCTCCTCAGGATCACAGTTTAAATACTCCGCTGCTTTTTTAACGATCTTTTTCTTCAGCGTCTCGCAGGTCTTTACAGTGGCCATACCCGTCAGATAGGCTGTGCTGGAGGCGTAGGAACCTGAATCGTATGGGGAAATGTCGGTGTCCGCGCCATATACAACAATGTCGTCCACAGAACAGTTCAGGCACTCGGCCGCCACCTGGGCCAGGGTGGTGTCGCAGCCCGTGCCCATCTCCGAAGCTCCGATGACCATGCTGTAGAAGCCGTCGTCATTTACCTTGATGGAGACAGAGGCCACGTCCACACCTGAGATAGCGGAGCCCTGCATGGCCATGGCGATTCCCACGCCGCGGACCTTGCCGCCGCCCATATCCACACGCGGATATTTGCTGTCCCAGCCGATCATCTCCTTGGCCCGCGCCAGGCAGCGGTCCAGAGCGCAGCTGTTGGCCGTCTCGTTATAATATGCGGGCATGACATCGCCCTCTTTCACCATATTCATCTCGCGCAGCTTCACCGGGTCCATACCCAGCTCAGCGGCCAGCTCGCTGACAGCGGATTCCACGGCAAAGATACCCTGGGTCGCGCCGTAGCCCCGATATGCGCCGGCGCTCATGCGGTTGGTGTAAACCACGTCATAGCCGAATCGGAATGCCTTTGGCGTGCGGTACAGGGGAATGGACTTGTGCCCGGACAGGCCCACTGTGGTCGGCCCGTGCTCGCCGTATGCTCCGGTATTGGATAAGGTATAGACATCCATTGCCTGGAAAATGCCGTTGTCATCACAGCCGATCTTCACATGGACTTCCATCTCATGGCGCGGGGAGGAGGCAATCTGGGACTCGTAGCGACTGTATATGATCTTAGCCGCTTTGCCGGTCTTCATGGTGACAATTGCCGGATATATCTCCACAACCGCAGTCTGCTTTGCGCCGAAACCTCCGCCGATACGCGGCTTCACCACGCGGATTCTGGACTTGGGTACGTCCAGTGCATTGGCTAAGATTCTGCGCACGTGGAAGGTGATCTGCGTGGAGGATACCACATTCAGACGGCCATACACATCCATATAGGTATAGGCCCGGAATGTCTCCATCATGGCCTGCTGGTTTGCTTTTGTGTGGTAGACCCGGTCAACCACATGGCTGCACTGGGCCATGACAGCGTCCACGTCCCCGTGCTCATCACATGCGGTGGCACACAGGTTGCGCTGATTGTCGGCACCCACATTGCACAGGGCTTTCCAATTGTCCTCAGGATGGATCAGGATCTGGCTGTCCTTGGCCTCGTGCATGTCCAGAACCGCATCCAGCACTTTGTACTTCACACGGATCAGGCGCATAGCATGATCCACCTTGGCCTCGCTCTCGCCCGCCACAATGGCCACCACATCGCCCACAAAACGGAGCCTCTGGTCAAGGATCAGGCGGTCATAGGGGCTGGGCTCTGGAAATGTCTGCCCTGCCAGTGTGAAACGCTTCTGGGGCACATCTTTATAGGTAAGAATACATTCGATGCCCGGCAGCTTCTGGGCCACGCTGCAGTCGATCTCAGTGATCAGTGCGTGGGCGTGGGGGCTGCGCAGCAGCTTAACCACCAGACATCCCTTGGGGGCGATATCCTCCGTATACACCGGCTTGCCGGTCACCAGGGCCATGGCATCCTTCTTGATAATAGGCGCGCCTACCACACGGTAAGCTCCTGTTCTGTTCTCTTCCATCAGACGCTGCCTCCTTCCCGCTGTTCTGCCTTATAAGCCAGATATTTCTTCACTGCGCGCAGCTGGGACATGTAACCGCTGCAGCGGCACAGGTTGCCTGCCAGATATTCCTTGATATCCTCCTCAGTGGGGTCGGTCAGTTCCCTCACCATGGACAGCACGTTCATGATAAAGCCAGGGCTGCAAAAGCCGCACTGCTCCCCGCCTTCCTTGGCCAGGAACAGTCCGAATTCCTCGGCCTCCTTCTGAAGGCCCTCCAGGGTCTTGATCTTATGTCCGTCTGCGCGTACAGCCAGAGTGGAACAGGACAGAATCGGCTTCTTGTCCATCCACACAGTGCACAAACCGCAGTTGGAAGTCTCACAGCCCCGCTTTACGCTGGCGCAGCCCAGCTGGCGCAGCAGGTCAATCAGCAGCATATCCGCCGGAATATCCGCCTGTACAGGTTTACTGTTTAATCGAAATTGTATATTCATGGTCTGCTGACGCTCCTTCCTGTGAGACGCTCCATCAGCCTGCGCACATAAACTGCGGCCAGCTGGTGGCGGTACTGTCCGCTGCCTCTGCCGTTGGTTCCGTAGGTGAAACGGTCGGCCGCTTCCTTTGCCAGTTCGGCCAGAGTCTCGTTGCCGTCGTCAGTTACCTTCACCACGCAGGCTCTGGACGGCCTGGCTCCAACCGCCACATGCCAGTGGTCTCCCAGTCTGGCCACGCAGCAGGCGATCACCGGGAAATCGGTCTGGGAATTGCGCTGGGTCATGTAAGCTGCCTTGCGTCCATCCTTGCGGATGATGATCCGCACCAATATATCATGCTCATCCCTGCTCCGGGGACATGCCGCGAATTCCGCCAGGCTCATCACGCCCCCGTGATGCAGCTCCACATAAGTATCCAGCGCCATCATGCAGGTCAGCACATCGGAGAATCCGAAACGGCTGTAAATGCTGCCCCCCACAGTCGCGCTGTCCCGCAGCTGCACGCCCACAATGTGACGTGTACATTCCTTGAAAATATTGTTAAAATACTGGTTCAGTCCCTGATGGGTCTCCAGCTGGCGCAGGGTGCACATGCACCCGATGCGAAACTCCTTATCTGTCTCCTCAATCTTGTCCAGGCCCAGCCCCGACAAATCCACAATGACACGCTTTGTAACAGATGTCATTTTCAGCCACACCATACCGCCGATGATCAGGCTGCTTCGCTTCTGACAAAGCTCATAAGCCTCGTCCAGGTCTTTTACTTTTACATAATCCTCTGCTCGAAACACCCGCTTGCTCCTCTCTTGTATATGCACATTTTGTTCTTTACTGCCATTATCAGGTCAAAACCACAAAACCTGTGGTACTTTTCCGCGTCCGGTGATAATTCTCGCCAAAAACCGCGCATTTCACCGTGTTTAGTCATACCAAACAGGGAGATTATAACATTAATCTCCCTGTTTGCCAATAATCTGGCGTTATTCTATTGTGCAAACAGCGGTTATTCCCACAAATACGGTTAAATTCTTTCGGCAGTCAGAATAAATGCCTGAAGTTTGATTACCTTCCATTTTTTTACAGAGAATCCCGCCCCCTTCAGCAGACGGATCATCTCCTGTTTTCCATACAAATGATGATCCCCGCTGCTCCTGGCAGAAAATGTGGTGTTCAGCAGCGGGCGCAGGAAAAACGGAGCGGTGGGGTCGCCCAGCACCAGCGTTCCTCCCGGCTTCAATACCCGCCGGATCTCCCCCAGTACCTGCCCAGGGTTCAGGTAGTGGTGAAAAGAGGCATTGCAGATCACTGTGTCAAAAAAACCGTTCTCATAGGGGAGAGCAGCCGCATCGCCCACGCGGAGGTCTATGCAGCGGGCACCGGCTGTCTCCTGGCGGAATGCAATTGAACTGCCGGCGCTCTCCTGCATGGCTGCGGCTGAGCTGCCGGCCTTCCCCGGCAAGGCTGCGGCTGGACTGCCGGCCTTCTCCTGCATGGCTGGGCCGCCGCCCTTCTTCTGGATAGCTGCGGCTGAGCTGCCGCCTTTCTCCTGCATGTCTGGGCCGCCGCCCTCCGCCGTCAGTTCCCCCAGCCTTTTTCCCGCCTCGGCAATCATTTTCTCCGATATATCCAGGCCATACAGGCAGGCAGGGTACTGCCGGCCCACGGCCAGCAGTACGTTACCATTGCCGCAGCCCAGATCCAGCAAGGTTCCCGGCCTGATCTCCATAATCTGCCTGACCACCTCCCCGTACATGCGCTTCACAAATTTCCCATCGGCGGAGCTGTCGTAATCCTCCGCGATCTGATTAAAATAGTCCTTTGTCTTATCCATTTGATTTCCTTCTCTTTCCGGCGGTCACTTCCCGCTTATTGAACCATTTTCATTGAATCATTTTCACTGACATATATTCACTCACATCTTTAAAATATTCCCCGGCATATCTTCCTGCCGGGGTTAAAATGCCGCTATGGTTCCAGCAGCTTAAGAATCAGAGGAGTAACCAGCCCGATCCGCTCCGCCGCACTCATACTTGTGTCGTTGATCACAGGCATTTGGCCATGGAGGATGAATGCCGCCCTGGTCTCCCGCTGCCTCGGGGAATCTTCCGGGCAGATGCCCAGACGTTCCAGAAGGTCAGTCAGATGTGGCTGCAGAAGCTCCGCCATACGCAGGTCCAGCTCATAGTGAAAATGCTCATTGCCCTCTTTATGGAAAAAACTGGTGTACTGTTCCTTATCCATCCCGCTCTCCAGGTGCCGTGCCAGCGCCTCCATGCAGTCCGCAACACTCTCCGCCCGGTCCATGATCCCGGCCAGCGGCGCGCTGCACTCTCCGGCATAGAGGGACAGAGTGTACTCATAAAGCTCCTGCTTGGACCGGAAATACCGGTAGCAAAGCCCAGGCACCACCTGGACCGCCTTAGCGATGTCCGCCATGGAGACCGATTCATAACTGTTCTCAGCAAACACCTTCATGGCCGCGTCCACTATCTCTCTTTTCCTGACCTCTGGGTCCTTGCTGATGCGCATGGCTTCCTCCTGTACTCTTCTGTATTGCAGTTTCATTATAGTTCTTGAATGATTTTCTGTCAATGAATATTATTCAACGGCTCATATAGAGATCAAACAACTGTCTGGCAATGGGAGCGGCTGCCTTACCGCCGCTTCCGCCTTCCTCAACCACCACGGTGACCACCAGTTTAGGCGCTTCCACGGGCGCAAATCCCGTGAACCAGGCGTGAGTCTCCTTACCAGTCTCAAATTCCGCGGAGCCGGTTTTGGCTGCCACACTGTAGGCGTCTGTGCGCACAGCGGAACCAGTGCCCTCTGTGGTCACTGCCCGCATAAGCTCTGTCAGGTTCCCCGACTCCTCAGCCGTCATCAGGCTTCCGTAGGAAGCGGGCATGAATTTTCTGATCTCCTCGCCCCCCACATTTTCCACGTGATCCAGCAGATACGGTTTCATCAGAATGCCGCCGTTGGCCACAGCGCTGGTGATCATTGCAGTGTGCAGCGGCGTGACCTGGGTGAAGCCCTGTCCCATGGAGGTCTGAAGGATCTCCCAGGTATCTGCGCCGGGGCCCATGGTAAAGGAGCTCTCCTTATAGGGGATTCCCGTCAGCGGAAGAGGTGTGTTAAACAGTACATCCCTGGCAGTGTTGGAGAATTTCCCCAGATCTAGTTCCAGCCCCAGGCTGGCAAATGCCCCGTTGCAGGAGTTGGCGAAGGCCTGCACAAAATCCTGTGAGCCGTGGGCCGTGCCATGATAGCATTTGATCCGGTATTCCCCATTTTCATAGACTCCGTCACAGTCAAAATGGAAATTTTTGTAATCCGTCGGGTGTTCCCGCATGTACTCCAGGGCAGTCACGATCTTAAAGGTGGAGCCGGGCGGGTACAGGCCCTGGGTGGCGCGGTTCAGCAGCTGGCCCTGGTCATTCTCCCCGCTGGTCAGCATTTCCCAGTCAGCGGGTATGGTGTTGGGATCATAGCCCGGCTTGGATACCATGGCCAGAATCTTACCGGTATCCGGCTCCATGGCGATGACCACGCCCCGGCGGTCCCCCAGAGCGTCATAGGCGGCCTGCTGGAGCTGCACATCCAGGGTAGTATACACGCTGTCGCCCAGGTTCTTCTCCCCGGCCAGCTGGTTCAGAGCCTGCTCAGCCAGGTTCACATGGGAGGTGAGCAGATAGAAGTTGGCCAGGGACTCCACCCCGGTCTTTCCCTTTGTGGAGAAGCCCACCGCATGGTCAAAGATGCTGCCAAAGGGGTACACCCTTGTCTCGCTGCCGTCCTCCCCCACCTGTGTCTCCGCCAGCACCGTGCCGTCGGAGGAGAGGATCTGCCCCCGCACAATCCGGTCTGCGAAACTGTCCAGACGGCTGTTGTAGGAGTTGTTGATCACATCCTCGCTCTTCACCTGAAGGAAATAGCCCATATATGCGATCAGCCCCAGAAACAAGGCCACCATCAGGTAGACCAGCTTCATTATATTTCTGTTGGCTTTTGGATTGGGGTCTGCTTTTTTCATCATGAGCGGGCCTCCTCTTCCATACTTCTCCCCTGAGCGCAGTGATGGGGACTTTCCCTGCGCAATTCCTCCTCGTCATTGCGCTTCAGTATATACAGCCCCTGGATGATCCCAAAGAGGATGAAGGTGCCGAACATGGAGCTGCCGCCATAGCTGACAAAGGGCAGTGTAACGCCTGTGGAGGGGATGAATTTGGTCACGCCTCCCACGGTCAGGAACACCTGGATAATGTATTCCAGCCCCAGTCCCAGGGCCAGCAGCTTGTAGAATACCGCCTGCATTCTGGTTGCTATCATCATAAACTGCAGGAAGCAGCCCAGGCAGATGAGGAGCACGCAGACTGCGAAAATGCCGCCCATTTCCTCAGATATGGCGGAGAATATAAAGTCTTTTTCCACCACAGGAATCCGCCCCGGCATGCCCTGACACAGCCCCAGGCCGAACCAGCCGCCGGTTCCGATGGCAAAGAGGGACTGGGTCACCTGATAACCGGTGTCTCCGATGTCCGCCCAGGGGTTGCGCCATGCCTCCACCCTTCGGCGCACATGGTCAAACAGCCCATAGGCCAGCACAGAAGCTACGACGCCTCCCGCCGCGCCTGCGCCCAGGAACAGCCAGTTGCCGGTGGCGATAAACAGCATGAAAATGTAGGTAGTGAAGAAGATCAGCGCTCCGCCCAGGTCCTTGGAGGCCACCATGATCATCACATGCAGGGCCGCCACAGCCGTGGTAACCAGTATGGTCTTAAATTCCAGAGACTGGTAAAACATGGCTGCCACAAAAAATACAAACGTGATCTTCACAAATTCCGAGGGCTGGATGGACACGCCGCCCAGGGTCAGGGACAGCTGGGCGCCAAAGCTCTGGCTGCCTGCCACCAGCACCAGAAGCAGGGCCGACAGCCCCACTGCGGCGTAGACCCACTGCAGTTTGCACAGCTGCCACACCCGCTCCATCACATAGGGGACCAGCCACGTCACCGCGGCAGCCAGAACAGCAATCACAAACTGGCGGATGGCCTTGTCCATGGACAGGCGGGTCAGCATAATAAAGCCAACGCACAGCAGCATACAGGTATTGTTAACCAGCAGACGCGACACGTTCCGGTAAATGAACCGGTACATGTAGATATAGCACAGGAAAAACACCACCTGCGCCGCATAAAATGCCCAGAGCTGCAGCCTCAGCACCTCGTTCCCCGCTTTCAGGCTCAAAACCAGATACGCCAGAAAATGAATCAGGAACATACAGCGGTTCTGCCGGCCGCAGACCTTTTGTTTCCGCCTGATATCCTGGAAGGAAAAAAAGCGGAAATTAGCATAGGTATATATCGCCATAAAAAAGATCATCAGATATTTCGATGTCTCCACAATCAGATTTGTCATAATTCTCCTCTTGCAGGCACAGCTTCGTCATTGAACGCCGCGCTTGAAATGTCCCCTGGTGAAGTCCTTAAAAGGCTGGGCAGCCGGCTGCCCATGCAGGAAGCTGTCCCCAAACGCCCGGATAATGGAGGAAACTTCCTCCCCGTTCTCTGTGGTAAAGTTCAGACGCAGGGTTGTGATACCAAGCTTATCTACCACTGCCTCACTTCCCAGCAGGGAGACGGGGCTGGTGTTGTAGATGGTATTATAGCAGAAGGAACAGTGGTTTTTCACCGGGAGCACAGCGCCCGTGCGGTCCTTCATCAGCAGGGTTTCCGGCTTTTTCGTGCAGCCGGCGGTGGTCCGTTTGATGCACTGGGAGGACACCATCATGGGGACCCGGCCATAGATTACCAGCTCAGCCTCCGTTTGCTGAAGCCTTAAGGCCTGGGCCACCGGCTGCATTTCCCGGCTGTTTAACTCCCAGGGCATGGTGATCCGCTGCGCTCCCAGGGCCTTCAGCTCCCGCGCAGTGCCGCTGTTCCAACAGTAGACGCCCGCGTCTAACACCATGGGCAGGGACAGGTTCTGCTCTCTCAGCCATTGGATTTCCTCAGGGCTCCGCACCAGGACACCGTCAAACCCAGCGTCCCTCAGGCGGTTTCTGTGTTTGTCAAAGAAGGTCAGGCCGTGGCTGCGGAAAATGTGGGGCAGCGTCAGGAAGCAGGCTTTGCCCGCATTTTTGCAGGATTGAACCGTTTGCCCCCATGTCTCGGGGGCAAAGCCGCCGGCATCCAGGTAGATGCCTTTGACGTCCGGTGACCGGAGGGCAGGGGGCAGCTGGTTTGGTTCTTCCAGAGATACGAACATTTGAGTCTCGGGTAATTTGGGCAGGGAGGCCGGTTGTGGACGTGGCTGCTCCTCATTTTCCTTGGCTTCGCTATCCACATTTCCGCTCCGCACATCCGCATTCCTGCGCCGCTGATCCAGCACGGCCTGTTCCAGCGCTTCCAGGCCATCCCGCCTCAGCTCATTCAGCGCCTGGACAGGCATAAATAAATCGCCCTTGATCTCTGCTTCCAGCTCTGTAAACCGGAACGGTGTATTTCCAGTTTTTCCTAATTGCTTCAGGATTTTTTCCTCGGTCATGGGCTGGTTTTGGGCCTTCTGGGGTGTCTGTCCCTCCACACGGACGGATACGGCTGCACCTCCGGAGGGCGTCTGCAATTCCAGCACAGCTGGTTTTCCTTCTTCCAAATATGCGCGGCCTGTGGCCGGCTCCTTCAGCTCCGCATTCACATAGGTCTTGTCCAGATAGTCGAACAGCTGCTGGTTCCCTTCGCGGAACGCCGGTTTCTCCTTCAGGGCCACCATGTCCCTGCCGTTGTGCTGCTTGTAATAGCCCTGGGTGAATCCGCCCCGGTCAAAGAGGTCTGACAGAAGCTTTTTGTCCTCCGGCTCCACATCATACCCTTTGGCACCATTTTTCAGGAACAGATCCACATATTTGCGGTAAATGCTGACCACCCCGGCAGTGTACCTGGGGCTCTTCATCCTTCCCTCGATTTTCAGGGAATAGATACCCGCCTCCGCCAGATCCGGAATCAGGTCCAGGGTGCACAGATCTTTGAGGCTCAATACATACCGTTCATTTTTCTTGTTCAGTGCAGGTCCTGCCTTGTCCTCCTGTGACTTCACTTCATAGGGAAGGCGGCATGGCTGGGCGCAGCGGCCCCGGTTGCCGCTGCGGCCTCCGATCAGGCTGCTCATGAGGCACTGCCCTGAATAGCAGTAACAGAGGGCTCCGTGGACAAAGCTTTCGATCTCCACATCCACCTCCTGGCGGATGCGGCGTATCTCATCCAGGGACAGCTCCCTGGCAGTCACCACACGGCTGGCCCCCAGCTCCTTTAACAGTTTGGCGCCGCAGGCTCCGGTGATGGTCATCTGGGTGCTGGCGTGGATATCCAGCCCGGGGAAATTCCGGCGGATAAACGCCATTGCTCCCAGGTCCTGTACGATCACCGCATCCAGGCCTTCTCTATAATAAGGAAGGAGATACTGATACAATTCTCCCATCTCATCCTCTTTAAACAGGGTATTCACTGTCATATACAGCCTGCTGCCGTGCAGGTGGACATAGTCAATGGCCTTCAACAGGCCGTCCTCATCCGGGTTATCCGCATAAGCCCTGGCCCCGAAACGGCTGCCGCCCATGTAGACTGCATCCGCGCCTGCGGCCACCGCCGCTTTCATGCTCTCGTAGGAACCGGCCGGGGCCAGGACCTCCAGCGTTTTTAAATCTTTCATTTGACACCTCTTCTAATCATTGCGCAGGGCCGCATTCGGCTCCGTCCACCGTGTAAATAATCAAAAAATGCCCCATGTTGCGCTATGAGACATTTTCCTCTACCACGGTTCATTTGTATGTATGCAAAGTTGCAGCTGATTATCGTTTCTTTTTGTGGCGGGCAATCATAGCCGCGTGAAGCGCTTTCCTGGCCAGCTGTTCGCTGGATTCCCGGGCAGCCGCTGCCTCTTTCCTGGCTGTCTCCTGGGCAACGGAATCCTGAACCGGTGGATGGGATGTTCCCGTCTCGTTGGCGGGCAGCAGGCCAGCCAATGGTTCCTGGCCGTTGTCACCAGCAGATTCGCTCTCCTGGGTCAGTTCTTCTGCCACTTCATGGATGTTATCGCTGGCTGGATCACTATCCTGAGCCGGCTCGGCCGTTTCCTCCTGATGAGCAGGCTCGATTGTATCACTGTCCTGGATCAGCTCAGTAGTCTCTGCATGGATATTAGCCTCCTCTGGATGATTCTCCTGAGTTAGCTCAGCAGTCTCTTCATGGATGACAGGTTCCGATGGATCATTTTCCTGAGTTAGCTCGTCCGACTCTTCCTGGTTAACTGTCTCAGCCGGATCATTTTCCTGCTTCAGCTCGCCCGTCTCTTCCTGAATTTCAGCTTCTGCCGGATCATTTTCCTGGGTCAGCTCGTCCATTTCTTCCTGGATTTCAGCTTCTGCCGGATCATTTTCCTGCTTCAGCTCGTCCGTTTCTTCCTGGATTTCAGCTTTTGCCGGATTATTTACCTGCTTCAGCTCGTCCGTCTCTTCCTGGATTTCAGCTTCTGCCGAATCATTTTCCAGAGTTAGCTCGTCCGACACTTCTTGGTTATCTGTCTCCGCTGAATCATTTTCTTGAGTTAGCTCGTCCGCTTCTTCCTGGATTTCAGCTTCTGCCGAATCATTTTCCTGCTTCAGCTCGTCCGTCTCTTCCTGGATTTCATCTTCCACCGGATCATTTTCCTGGGTCAGCTCGTCCGTCTCTTCCTGGATTTCACCCTCCACCAGATCATCTTCCCGGGTCAGCTCCACCGCTGCTCCCTGGTCATCATTCTCTGCCTCCCCAATCACCTGTGTCAGCACTTCCGTGACCTCTGCTTCAATCTCCACTGTCACCGCCACCTGCTCCGGGGCTTTTGCGGCTGCCGTTTTTACCGGCGCCGGTTCCGGTTCTCCGCTGTCTGCCTGGTCGTCCGGGCTTTTTACCGACTTTTTCCCCATCAGCATTGGCCGCGCCGCCCGTTTCACACGGTATGAGACTTCGCCTGTCCGGGCGGCTGCCGCCTCATCGGCTCTGGCAGCTTCAGCGGTTTCCGCCTGGGCCTTCTCCATGGACTTAACCTTCCGGTCCAGCCGGTTCTTCTCCCTGGTCAGCTCCTCCATTTCCCGCTGGCGCTCCTCCAGATCCTTCAGTACCACTTCCAGCTTCATCTGGGTGCTGACCAGCTCATGCTTTAAGCTGTACATCTCACGTTCCATATCATCCCGCTGGCGCTCCACCTCAGTGCTGTGCTCCAGCGCTTTGAAATAGTCGTCCGCTATATTCAGTTCCACCATTGCAGTCCTGTATTCCACACTCTGTTTGGAAAAACCCGGAATCTTGCGCAGTACATTGTTCTTCTCATTTACATAACTTGCCGTTTTCTGAAGATATCCTTCATCCTCGCTGCCGCCCAGAGTATATATCTTTCCATCAATCAGTACCTGTGTATAATTCTTGGAATCCATCTTCCATCTCCTGATATTTATTCTACACCTATGGGTTCATAGGTTTGTCATCTGCACTAAGTTCGACAATACCTCACTAAGTGTTCATAGTATAACATAACCCTTATTCAATTTCCAGTCCCAAGTGGCGGTAGGCGGCTTCTGTGGCCATGCGTCCTCTCGGAGTACGGTTAATCAGTCCGTTCATCAGCAGATACGGTTCGTACACATCCTCCAAAGTCCCCGAATCCTCACCCAGGGCTGCGGCCAGCGTATCCAGTCCCACGGGGCCGCCGGAGAATTTTTCTATGATCATCAGGAGAATATTCCGGTCGTTCTGATCCAGTCCCAGCTTGTCCACGTCCATGATATCCAGGGCAAAATCAGTGACCTCACGGGTGATGGCCCCGTCGTATTTAACCTGGGCGAAATCCCGGACACGGCGCAGCAGCCGGTTGGCAAGCCTCGGGGTCCCCCTTGACCGTCTGGCCAGCTCCAGTGCCCCGGACTCGTCGATCTCCACCCCCAGCACTCTGGCGGAGTGGAGGATAATCACCTTCAGCTCCTCCGGTGTATAGAATTCCAGCCTCTGCACCACGCCGAACCTGTCCCTCAGCGGCGCGGTCAAAAGCCCCGCCCTGGTGGTGGCCCCGACCAGCGTAAAATGGGGCAGGTCCAGACGGATGGACCGCGCCGAGGACTCCTTTCCCAGCATAATGTCAATGGCAAAATCCTCCATCGCCGGGTACAGCACCTCCTCCACCTGCCTGGTGAGACGGTGGATCTCATCCACAAAGAGCACGTCCCCCTCCTGGAGATTGTTCAAAATCGCCGCCATCTCCCCCGGCTTCTCAATGGCCGGGCCGCTGGTAACCTTCATACTCACGCCCATTTCATTGGAAATGATTCCGGCCAGCGTGGTCTTGCCCAGCCCTGGCGGGCCGTAGAATAACACGTGATCCAGGGCCTCGTTCCTGGACCTGGCGGCGTCTATGTAGATCTTCAGTGTGGACTTTAACCGCTCCTGCCCGATATAATCTTTTAAATACTGGGGCCGCAGCGTAGTCTCTATGCGCTCATCCTCCACCGTGGCCTCGGTCGTAATAATCCTGCGTTCCATTGCTTCCTAACCTCCCAGCGTCCCCTTAAAAGGACAGATAGCGCAGGGAGGCCTTCAGCACTTCCTCTGCCGTCATGTTCTCTGTTACTTCCACCTGCTTAACCGCCTTGTTGGCCTCCATATTGGTGTAGCCCAGGGCCACCAGGGCCTGGACCGCCTCCTTGGAAGCTTCCGCCATCCCGGCCATGGACACAGCTGGCCCGGCCCCGCCGTCCGCGGCAGCGCTGAAGTTAAACAGCACCTCCTCCACTGAGACCTTGTCCTTCAGATCCAGAATCACCCGCTGTGCAGTCTTGGGGCCGATTCCCTGGGCCCTGGCTATGGCCTTGGCATCCCCGGTCACGATGGCCATCCGCAGATCATCTGGCCGCAGGGCCGACAAAATCCCCAGCGCCGCCTTGGGCCCTACCCCGTTAACACCGATCAGCTGCTTGAACATGTCCCTGTCCTGGCGGTTCAGAAAACCGTACAGGCTCATGGCATCCTCCCTGACCTGGAAATATGTATGGACAGTCACTTCCTTCCCAATCCCCGGAAGCGCCTCCAGCACAGTGAGAGGCACATGGACCGCAATGCCCACGGACCCTGCCTCCACTACGATTGTATCTTCTTCTATGGCTGCCAGCAGCCCCTTAACATATGAAATCATCGTTTTTATCCTATTCTGTCGAATACTGAGGAAACGTTTCATGCCCGAATCCCTGCCTCTTATCATAACATAGACGCGATTCCAATGCAAGGAAATCGAACAAGCATTCGTCCGCAGAATCCGCGCAATCCGGCGGTAACAGGCCCGGTTCTAAAGGCAAAAATACCGGCCTCCCATCATCTGGGACAGCCGGCATTTCAAATGCACGATATTCTTATGAATTCTTCCAGAAACCTTTATGTACTTCCACCACTTCCTCAGCCACCTCGTCAAATGGCCCGGCCAGGCGGATGGGCTTCTGTCCTGCCTCAATCACCTTGTCCGCTCCCATATTGAACGTGGGGTTCTGCTCATCGTCGCCGGTCATTTCAAGCAGCGTTTTCTCCGTCACACCGAATACGATCTGGCCGATGTTGGCCCAGTAAATGCCACCGGTGCACATGGGGCAGGGCTCCACTGTGGTGTACAGTGTGCATTTCCACAGGAAATCCTTCTCATACGCCTTGCTGGCTCTGGCGGCCAGGGCCATCTCCGCATGGAGGGTCGCGCAGTGGCCGGTGATTTCCTCGTTCTCCTGCTTCATCAGCACTTCCCCTTCCGGCCCCACCAGGATCGCGCCAAACGGTGTGTTCCCATGGGCTCTGGAGTCCCTGGACACCTCCACAGCTGTCCTCAAATACCGGATGTGATTTAATTCCATATTCAAGCCTCACCTTCTCTGTTTTTCAAACTACTCCTACCAGTGTAAATGGGAATTCCATATAAGTCAATGGCCATTTCCCCTCCGACCGCAGCAAACATGGTATAATGAATTCACCTGTAAATTTGTATATCCCCTGTCACAATCCGTCAACCCCGCTGTCTAATCATATGGAGGTGAATCATATGAATCAACATACACAAGCCGAACAGGCAAAATTAATCGAAGAAGCAATTGCCGGCAACAAGGAGGTTCTGGAGAACCTGCTGGCCAGCGTCCAGGATCTGATCTTTAACCTGTCCCTGCGGATGCTGGGCACTATACCGGACGCCGAGGACGCCACACAGGAGATTCTCATCAAGGTGATGACCCGGCTGTCCACCTTCCGGAACGAGAGCGCCTTTACCACCTGGGTGTTCCGGATCGCCGGCAACCATCTGCTGAACTACAGGAAAAACATGTTTGCCCAGCATCCCTTAAGCTTTGAATACTACGGGGAGGACATACTGTCCGGCAGGGAGAAGGACATACCGGACATGTCCCAAGGCGTGGACCACAGCCTGCTGGAACAGGAGCTGAAGCTGTCCTGCTCCAATGTGATGCTCCAGTGCCTGGACACTGAGAGCCGCTGCATCTTT
Source organism: uncultured Clostridium sp. (assembly GCA_900551225.1). GTDB lineage: Bacteria > Bacillota > Clostridia > Lachnospirales > Lachnospiraceae > Enterocloster. The sequence goes on along the minus strand of URUZ01000027.1, from coordinate 5,199 downwards.
ATCCTGGGCACCATGTTCAAGGTAGACAGCCGCGTGGCCGGGGAGATCCTGGGGCTGACCCCTGAGGCCTACCGGAAGAAGCTGTCCAGGGCGCGCAGAAAAATGGCCGATTTCCTGAAGGTATACTGCGGCCTGTCGGGAAGCGGCTCCTGTTCCTGTAAAAAACGAATCCACTACGCCGCAGCCACCCATCGCTTAAACCCGGACAACCTGGAATACTCCGCTCTGGAGGCCAGCCAGGAGGTATTGAAGGACTGTGTGACCGCTATGGAACAGATCGACGACCTGTCCCTGGTATTCTCAAACTTTCCCACCTACCGGGCCACACCCGCGGCTAAGCAATTCCTGACAGAATTCCTGCGTTCAGACTGCTACAGCCTGATCGCCAACATTTGAGGAGGAAACGGACGTTATGAGTGATAACTGTATCCTGGATTTTTTGAGAGAACTGGAACAGAACAACAACCGGCCGTGGATGCTGGAACATAAGGCGTATCAGAAGGAGGCCGCAGCACAGTTTGAGGGCCTGGTGCAGGGTATAATCAGGGACCTGGCGCCCTATGATCCGCCCATTGCCCAGCAGAATGCCAGGGATCTGATGTTCCGCCAGAACCGGGACACCCGATTTGGCAGCGACAAATCCCCTTACAACCCGTCATTCCGGGCCCATATCTCCTCCGCCGGACGGACCCCCATTCCAGTGGGCTTCTATCTCCACATATCCCCCGGCAAGAGCTTCCTGGGCGGCGGGCTGTTCGCAGCCATGTTTAAGGACGCCACGGAAATGATCCGGGACCACATTGTAAAAAACGGCGGGGAATTCGAGGCAATTATTAACGCTCCGGAATTCCGGGAACATTTCACCCTGGCAGGCGAAAAATTGAAAAATGTTCCCAGAGGCTATGACCCGGACTCCCCTCACAGCGAGTATTTAAAGCACAAAAGCTGGTATATCGAGCTGCCTTTCGCGGACAGCGTCCTGTGTAACCTGAATGACTTTACAAATTATGCGGTTGAAAATTTTCTGCGTATGCGCCCCTTCAACAACTATCTCAACAGCGCCCTGGCCGGTTTCACTATGCTGGAACGTCCGGGCCGCTGAGAAATACGGACACCATTCTGGCTGTCAAGGTCAGTGCCCTCACCTGCTGCCGGGTCCACACCCGCCCGCCGAAGCAATCGTCCACGCCCATGACTCCCCAGATTTTCCCATCTGTTTTCAGAAGGCTCTGGAGCGTGCTGCGGGCGCCGGATTTTTCTATTATTTTACAGTATTCCCCTGTCATGGCGGATACGTCCGGGCAGTAGAACAGACCTTCCTTACTAAAATGTTTCCAGTACGTGCCGTTTTCATCCAGAATAGGAATATCCTTCACCTGCTCCTTCTGGGGCCGGACTCCCTCATTGCACCATTCATACGCAGTGGTCAGCAGATTGCCGTCAGCCGAGAGCTTAGCCACACTGGCCCGGCTGACGCCTACCCTGCGTCCCACCAGCTCCAGCACATCTTCCACTGCCTGTCTCTTATTCTTTGACCTGCTGAGTATCTCAAAGGTTCCCGCTGCCAGTTCCCCCTCCATCCCCTCCGGGCTTTCATCAGATTCAATTCTGGTATTGGAGGCCAGCCCTGTTTTCCGGGACGGCAGATCATCGGCTGTTTCATATAAACAGCACCTCTTCTTGCCCTGTTCCTTTGCCTGAAACAGGGCCTGGCGCCCTTTCGTATACAGTATATCGAAATCCGTGCCATGGGCAGGACAGAGGCTGACGCCTATGCTGCAGGAGAACCGGAACTTGATGATATTCTGCCTGCACAGCCGTTCAAATACCTCCATCATCTGGCTCCCCCGCCCCATGGCCTCCTCACGGCAGCTGATATCAGGTGAGAAAATCAGGAACTCATCCCCGCCGATGCGCACAATCATATCACTGTCCAGGCACTGGCTCCGCAGCTGGGCAGATATCTCCTGAAGCACCGCGTCCCCGAATGTATGACCATACCGGTCATTGACCTGTTTAAAGTCATCCACATCCACCAGGAACATGGCCCCGCCCTTCTCCGGGCATATGCCCCTTAAATATTCCTCCACCTTCTCCCTGCCGGTCTCCCGGTTGTAAAATCCCGTTAAAATATCCCGCTCGGCCTGATTATTCAGGTACTTGGACCGCCCCCGCTCATCGTCTATGTCTGCCAGCACCCCCACCACCTTAAAGGGGATTCCCATTCCGTCCACCTGGGCGGCCAGACGGATTCTGCACCACCGGTAACGCCCGGATGAATCTGCGATGCGGATTTCCCGTTCTTCATAAACTGCATTCTCAGAGAGCCTGCAGGCCAGCCGCAGGCACTCCGGCTGATCCTCTGGATGGAGATGGGAAGCCCTGGCAATATGGCGGCTGATATTCTGCTGCGCCGGTGCAAAACCAAACTTCTCCTGCCAGTTGGAGGAAATGCTTAAAGTGTCCTTCTGGATATCCCACTCAAAGATCACGTCATTGGTCTGCTCCAGAATCAGGCGGTGGCGCTCCAGAGTCAGACGCAGCTCGTCCTGGGCCTGCCTGGACTGGGTCACATCTATGAGCATGTGGGTCTGAATCTCATCCCCATCCCCATTGTCACTGAGACGGCATTTATCCAAAACCCACAGAATCGCCCCGCTCTCAGCAATAACCCGGTATTCCACCTCAGCCTGCCTGCCGGTTTTCAGCTGGCTGCCAAGCTGACGCAGGGCTTCCGCCCGGTCTGCCGGACAGATTATATTGGCATACTGGTTCTGAAACCGGTCGCAGACCTGCAGCCCACTATATCCCAGGAGCTGCTTAAAATCGCCGTTTACCTGCACAATGGTCATATTGCTGTCATTGCAGCACTGAAGCATTCCTCCGATAAATCCCTGAACTGAAGCAGCTTCTGAAACGCCCTTATACCCCCTCCCGAAACTAACACCAGGCGATTCCGCCTTCCATACCATAATCACCCGCTGATGGCCTGGGTACCCGGTGTCTATCTTCAGCACTGTAATACTGCATCTGCGGTATCTGCCTGTGGCGTTGTGCTTTACCCGGCAGCTCATGGACTTCTTCATGCTGCCCTTTTCGAAAAATTCACGCAGCCCATCTTTTATAAACCCAAGTACAGCAGCCCTGTCCCCGGGATGGACAGCTTTCTGGGAAAAGTTACTGATGGACTCCTCCAGCAGGCTGCCGGAGCGCAGCAGCTCAAAATCGCTGTCCGCCATATAGACCAGATGATACAGGCCTGTCTTAAAATCCACTTCCATCACCGTGGCATCCATCTGGCGCAGCAGGGTGAGATATTTCATCTGGCCCAGCTCCAGGGTGTCCGGCGTTCTCTCCTTATGCATCCGCTGGGGGAGCATTTCCTCCCGCTCCACACTGGGCACTTTGGCCCCATCGGAATACTGCCTGGACAGCTCCTCAAACGCCTCCTTTACATTTTTAAAGCTTTCCAGAATCTTGGGACCAAATGCCCCGCACTCGCCGTTGAGAATCATGTTAAAAGCCTGGCCCGGTGGGATGGCGTTCTTGTACACCCGGTCCGTGGTCAGCGCATCGTAGCAGTCGGCCACTCCCACCACCTGGGCACAGACAGGAATCTGGTCTCCAACAAGCCCTGACGGATATCCGCTTCCATCCCAGCGTTCATGATGGCAGCGGCAGATATTCTCTGCAATTTCCAGATATTCATGATCCCCCATGGGGCCCAGATGTTCCAGCATCTCACAGCCCTTGGCTGCGTGGGTTTTCATGATCTCAAATTCTGCTTCGGTCAGACGGCCCGGTTTGTTCAAAATGGCATCTGGGATGGCGATTTTCCCTATATCGTGAAGTGAGGACGCGCCTGCTATCATGGCGATCCTGCTCTTGTCCAGACCAAACTCCGGGCAGCTGGCCGCCACATCCTCCAGCAGTACCTTGGTAAACATCTGGATTCTTTTAATGTGCTGCCCTGTCTCAGCGCTCCGGTACTCTATGATGGATGAGAGGGCCGCAATCATTGTGGAATGGGATTCCCGCAGCCGTACTGCCTGCTCCTGGATCAGTATCTGCTGATCTTCCCTGCGCAGATTTGCCTCTGCCATGCGCTGCACTCTGAGATGCACCAGCCGGGGCTCAAATGGCTTGAGAATCAGCTCGCAGGCCCCCGGGGCCTGGTCCAGGGCCCTCAGCCCGCTCTCCATGGAATCCTGTCCGGTGATCACAGCCACCGGCAGGTCCCTCAATTCCCAGCTTCCCCTGCGCTCCTCCAGCACCGCAAACCCATCCATTACAGGCATGGCCAGATCCAGCAGCACTGCCGCGATTTTGGAGCTGTATTGTCTCATTAAAAAGAGTGCCTGTTCCCCGTTTTCTGCTTCCAAAACCTTGTAATCTTCCTCAAAAATACTGCGCAGAACGGCCCGGTTCATCTCCGCATTATCTGCAATCAGTATTGTATCTCGTCTGTTCATATGTCCTGCCTCTTCCTGGATACCGCAGCATTCTGCGCATCTCCCCATGTATATATCTTAAGCGCAACCGCATACTATCAGCATGCGGTAAAACCGGGCCGCCGTCTTTCCCCCCTCCGAGTTCTTGGCAAACCGGCATATATGGCTATTATAAGCGCTTTTAGCATTCATTTCAATATAAACAAGTGCTATTAGCACTCATATTTAGCTCTTTCATGGCCTATCATAAGGATTGGAGGATATTGGCATGACAGATAACTTCATCGGCGAACGGTTTACCCAGCTACGGGAAGCCCGAAACATCTCCGCCCGGAAAATGAGCTTGGATTTAGGCCACAGTACCAGCTATATGAATGCAATAGAATCTGGCAGGAAAATGCCTTCCTTATCCGAATTTCCCTATCTCTGCGAGTATCTCGACATAAATGTCAGGGACTTTTTCGATGACAGAAGACCCACCGTCCACCAGATCAAGGCGATCGACGCTATCTTTAGTATGTCTGATAAAGACGTGGCTCTGCTGCTGGATATCATTGGGAAACTCAATCTATCCAGCGACTCCAAACGCTGACACTTAACATGCAGCAACATGCTTTTTGACGGTTCGCTCTTTTCGGGAGCGGGCCGTTTTCCGTGAGAGGCGCGCGGATGGGTACGCGGACGTTGGCTGGTGTATTGGCCGCGAAAAGAAGGAGGTTGGGGTGGGGAGGACAGCGGAGGGGCCGGC
>URUZ01000026.1 GCA_900551225.1 uncultured Clostridium sp. | reverse complement strand
GTACCTGCTCAGCCATTCTGGCACAGGCCCGCCCATACGGCCGGCATTTTCAATAATCGACAATAACTCGTTTAAAAGATACCATATCGCTGCCATGAGCCCAAAAAAGGTTGTGGCCGGCATACTAATGTTGAGATAGCCGGATACTGTAGATACCACATAGTCAACGATCAGAGCGACTGCAATTACACAGAGATAACTTACTTTTTTAATGATTCCTTTCGCTCCTTTTTGACTGCTCCAACCATACGCCGGATCACCGGGATGGTCAATCGCCTCTTTTTTACTGGCCAGCATGCCGCTGAAATAGTCAGCCGCCATCGCTCCCGCCAGCAGGCAGAGTATGGGGAAGAGTATGCCTAATTTTGTACTCCAGAAGGCGGTGAATGCGGTTAGGATTCCTTGGATTGCAAATATTGGGGATTTTTTCATGGGGTGGGATTCCTTTCTGATGGGGGATTTTTGTATATTTATGTGTTTTATTGTGAGTTTTGGGGTGGGATTTTTTACTGATAGTGGGAATTATAGTGATTTAGATTATGGAGATCAGCACATTATATCTGATTGTGATACTTTTGTTAGCCCTGTAATAACAGCACTTGCTAATGGCAACACTTTGCATCGCCCGGACACAGTATATTGGTATAAAATTCAAAATATAGCTCAAAACGTCAGTTCTATTACACAACTGGCATTTCCAGTATCAACAAGCAGTAGCGTTCCAATCTATTATCGACATCGCCAAAATTCTGTTTGGGGGACGTGGAGTAGATTTATCATAGACTCGGATTTTGGGAAATCTCTTAGACCCGAAACTCTTAATAACATAGTTAATTTTGGAGATTACATCCAGCCTGTTGTTGCTGAAGCAACAATTGATCGAAATTATCCCACCACAAAAGCCGGATTACTTGAAGTTAGGCCGTTTGGCGATTCGTGGATATATCAACGTTATACAACTCACGATGGGGTTACATACAATAGGCGCAGATATATGGGCACTTGGAATGCTTGGGTATCAAAATGATCATTTAAGGAACCTGATAAGAAGCTGAAACTCCAAAAAGCTCGAAAACATACCATTTACCAGCGCTTCGAACAAGGCGTATAGCACTGCCACTTGCAAGCGCATATGAGCTTATCATAACCGACCCATTATCTGCTGATAATTTATCGCCAAACACAGAATAAGTCTGTCCAGTTGATGCATGTGCATACTGTGTACTTATTAATTGGCTAGCAGGTAATGTTGACCAACGAGCAATAAAATCATCAACGAACCGCTTGACTATAACTTTATCATAGCGTATTAAATCTGAGTTTGAGATAAATCGCTCCCAATCTGACCATCCGTTGCTATTTTTTTGGGTGGCGTAAGAATTTTTGTCTACAGATGTTTTTACAATAATTGTTGCAGATGTAGCGTCTATAACATTTGCTTCAAACGTTCCCCAACTGGATGGGGTATCTGTAGCACCTGCGGAATAGTAACCAGCATACTTCCCGCGTGGCAATGATCCAATCTGATCCTTAAGGCTACCAGATGTTATTTTCATCGCTAAATCACTATTGCACACATTAGTATAAAAATTCAGGCAAAACTTATTTTTCTGTATTTTTATAATTGTGTGCAATAGTGATTTAGCGATAAATATCAATGGCAAAAGTTTGAGCGCTACAATTTTACCAATACTCAGCAGCCTGGGAAAAACCTGCTCTGGTAGATTTCAAAATACAACAGATTTTACCCCCCAAAAGGTGGGCTACTCCTATTCATTTTTTGCGCAACGTTGCCATGAAAATATAATATACCTGCAATGCTATGCTACCTATGATGGTAACATAGAGATATATAACTATGATATCAACGCTGCAACTTGGAAGTACAAGAATTCTACTGTCTCAAACTCAGATTTAGGGGGATACAAAAATATCAAAAAAGTTAGGACGTTATCAACTGGAATGTTTACTGGAGTAGCTGGAAAACAAACGGAAATAACAGTTAATGTTGATCTATTTGATACTGCCAATACGATAGTAGTACCCAAATATAGCTCATGGTGTACATTAGAAGGTGCTTCTTACCCCTCCAAAACATCTGTAAAACTGAATCTAGCCGTACTAATTACCTCGAGTTACTGTTCAATGAGCTTTTACATGTACGAATTTGATAAATCTCCGCATATGTAAAATGCTTATAATAGCGACCACGTTGACCAGCTTTGTGTGTTTATTTTTTTACGTAAATACACGTTGTTTTCCCCAGCGGAAGTAGAAAAAGTCACCTGCCAAATCCAGTTGTATCCGTATGTGTCATTTAGATAATGACCAAATTTCAAACTGTTGCCATAACTATTCGTTTCTGGCGAAGATACAGTTCCCGGGTTAAAACGCACCATAACACCGAAAGGTGCATTGTCTAAATTTGCGCACTGATCGTATGTATATGAATTTAACATTTGAGAAATTATTTTATTTGCATCGACTAAATCACTATAACGCCCTAAGAAACCCAAAATGCACCTGCATAACAATTCAAAATAATTGATACTGTGCTCAACCATTGTTTTTATATATAACAAATAAGCCTCCCTGCAGGCAGGCTTGAAAAATTCTAGCTGTTTAAATCTTTATCCTACGGCATACATATCATATTCATATTTGATCTTTCCAGTGCCATTTTTGGCATAAATCCTGGTAGTCTCCACGCTGGCATGCCCCATAAGATCACACAGTGTTGGTAATGGCATTCCCTTGTTAAGAGCTCGGGTGGCAAATGTATGTCTCAACAGATGAGGAAACACTCGTTTTCCCAGTCCTGCTTGCTTTGCAATTCTACGGATAATATTCTCAAGAGCATTCTTTTTCAACCCTTGATGTGGAGCTCGACTGGAAATTATCACCGATCCCATTCTGCGGCCTCCGAGATATCTTTCCAAATACTCCATAGCTCTATCTCCGAAAAAAACTATTCGCTCTTTCTGCCCTTTACCCAACACCTTAACACAGCTAGACTGAAGGTCAATGTCCTCTACCATCATTCCAACCACTTCACTTACTCGGCAGCCCGTGGCTAAAAACAACTCAAGCACTGCATTATCCCTAACATTTGCTCCACAGGCTATCCTCAATTTCTCAACCTCACGACTGGTAAGTGCTTCCCTGATCTCCGCGACATACTTTATTGGGTCTACAGTTGCCATAGGATTTTTCCGTATATAACCCCTGTCATGAAGAAATGCAAAGAAAGAGCTAGCAATACGCCGCTTGTGATCCTTGGTGCTGGTGCTTATCTGCCGTACCTTTTCATAATAATTCAAGCATTCCACCACATCTTCTCCGGTTATCTCTTGTACAGGCTTACCTACATACACCAACAGATCTGTCAGGAAACGCTGATATTGATTGACTGTGCTAGCCGAATAATTCTCAAAACGCAATTTCCCGATGAAAATGTCAAGCTCCGGGAAGCTAATCACATTGGTGCTCAATCCTGTCTCCTTCTTGGCCACCTCATAGTTTCGCAATACCGCTGATAAGGCTCCATCGATTACTTGGAGTGCTGGACGATCCAAATCATTGGACAACTTGGCCATCAGCTCATCTTTCAGTCTTACTTCATCCAAAACAATTCCCCCTTTATGATTTATGGTGCTTTAATCATAAACCAGGGGGATCATTTTCTGCAAATTTCTTTACTGTGCACAATAGTGATTTAGCAGGGTTTACTGCCATCCCACTTAAAAGTATAGCGGATGGCCTTCCTGATGAAAAAACATTGATAGTTAGATACCGGTATAACAATGCTGACGCTCCGCGTCAAAGTGATGGAGTCGCAATAATATATTCTCGTGGAAATTCGAGGGAAATATATTGTTTATCATCTGCAAGTGGAAGCTCTATTCTCCGTTCTTCAAAAGCAAGTGGAGTATGGTCTAATTGGATAAGCTTTATTTCAAACTCGGATTTTCAAACCGGAAACATAGACTCACCCACATCCGTCTCAGACAAGTCTGAAGTTAAGGTTGTATTTCCTATTGCATTCGCTAGTACACCGTCTTATGCAGGTGTTACGATTTTAAGTGATAAAGCATCGTACTGTGCAACGGTGAAATATGGGGATCTAACAACTAAAGGCATGACGTTAGTTGTTTATCGCCCTGATGGTAAGCCAGTCGATGTACGATTTGGTTTAAAGTGGTTAGCTATAAAATGATCATTTTGATAACCGTATATATCCAATCCGATCAGAAGCACCATCTATGAAAAATTGTATGAAATCTCCGTTAGAGTCGCTATTAAGAGAAATATGGGTTACTTTCTGAATACCCCAATTTTTATTCAAGACTGGTAGATCCGAGTTATGGATTGTAGAACGCCAAGCGGACCAGGTCTTGCTGTCGCTACTGAATATACAATAATAATTTTTGCCGCTATCGTATTCACGTATTGTTTGACAGGGGTTAGCATTACCAGTAGATAACTCAATTTTTAGCGTAAAAGCCTTGGTTATCGGGCAGTTAGTAAGCGTTTTGGCATTATCATTACTTGTACAATAGTAATTACCTGGAATTTTATATTCGTCTGAATGCAAGTTTGCCCCAGATGGAATTTTAATTCCTCCAGACAGCTTATAGCAATCGCCTAAATCACTATTGAGCACACTAACCTCCCCACTAACCCTCTCCACCTCCTTCCCCAACTCATAAGCCACCGCCGCCGACACCGGCAGTTCCGGATTATTTGTCTTTGCGTCATTGACGATCTTTCCAACCGTCAGCAGTCCTGCCTTCATATTATTAAAATCCTCGCAGAACTTCTTCATCTTCCCCCACAGCCTACCGGAAGTATCCCCTTCCACAGGCACCAGGAATTCTCCAGAGGCGGCTTCCATCGCCTCAACCACAGTCCCCGAAACATCCCCGCCTTCCCCACTCACCTTATCACGCTTCAGAAACGCTCCGTTATTTACCAGTTTTTGGAAAACATCATTAAATACGCCGGCGTGCGCCTTATCACTGGTCTCCAGTTTCCTAACATCTTCCTCGTACCGGCTGTCATCCATCGGAAAATTTGCCATTCAGTCCACATCCTTTCTCAAAAGATCTCATCCATATCGAATACGAATTCCATATCATCATCCTTCCCCTTGGGAAGAAATGTCTTGTACGCGATCAAGTCGCCGTCCGCATCGAACAGCCCCTGCTCGGAAATGTTCTCATTGGCCAGCTCTGTCTTGGACAGCCGCACCGTATACCGGCAGGTAGTCTCCTGTTCCCCGGGATACACATGCCCGTCCACATCCTTTTTCAACAGCTCGCGCCTCAGCCCCGTCTCATTTCCAACGGTCTCCATCACATTCCCTTCCTCGTCCAAGCCGCCGCTGCCAAAGGCCATCTTCGCAATCACCGGAAGGGCCTGGTCCCCTGCGTGGGCTTTACATAATTTCTTTCTTCCTGTTACTGTAATGATTCCCTGTGCCATATTAATCTCCCTTTCTATAACTCATATTCTAAAACCAACGCATCCAATATCCTTGCGCCGCTCAGCATCTCGCTTCCATCCAAATACCATAAATCTTTCTCCACAGTCAGCCGGCTTCCCCCGTCCAGCGCCATTTCCACATCTGAAACAGCTCCCAACAGACTCCCACTGCCGCTTTCCGCTCTCGCCTCCCCAACTGCCCGCCAGCCATTCTCCACTTCCAGACACACCCGGCTCTGTGCCGCAATCCCAGTACCGGCCACAATTCCCGCCTGTACCTCATAACCACCGCAAACACTCATCCGCGCCGGATACAGATCCATTTCATCAGCTACCTTATATCCGTTCAGCCTCTGCTTTCCATCCAGAATCCACGATTCATCCAGCCACAGAAACTCCCGGTTATTCCTGGCATAATACTCTGCCACAGCCTCCAATCCCGCCTCTGTCTCAACCTCCGCCTTCACTTCTACAGGGAATTTCCCGGCGAAGATATACCGCAGATTGGCCGGTATCATCTGCCTGGTCATTTCCCGCATCTCCTGCATGACCCGGCTGCTCTGATCGATCAGCTGCAGCTCCAGCTCATACTGTCCGTATTTCACGGACAGTTCATATGCGCCGGACCCCACAGCCGTTTCCAGCCGTTGTTCCAGCCTGGGCAGCGTATAGGGCAGCTGCTGGTTCCATTTCATCAGGACAGCCGCCCGCCGCTCCGGGAGGCTGTCCGCCGGGTACGGCTTGATTCCCAGAAGGCTCTCCCACCGCTTGATACCCTGCACCGTGGCAGTCTGTATAAAGCCATCCTGCCACAGCTTATCGCTGTTCTCATAGAAACGCCCGATCTCCCCATCCTCTGCCTTGGCCAGCTGGCCAAATTCCCTGATCTCCCTCAGGAATTCAGGGTAGTATCTGGACAGGTCAATGACCCGTTCCCACTGGTTACCGGTCAATCACCTCACCCCTCTCTGCCAGTGCGTCCGCCGCAAGCACACAGTTGCCTGGACTGCCGTTTATCTCAGTATCTCCAATATCCAGAATTCCTTCGATCTCCAGCAGCCTGCTCTCCAGCCTGGATATTCTTACCACAATCTGCTCTGCCGCCGGCCAGGCACGGTTCAGCTGATCCAGATAGGAATCCACCGCTGCCAGAATTTCCTCCTCACAGCGGGCGAAATCATACCCCGCCTGATAGGTAATCTCCGTCCGGATATCTACCGTCCCCCGGCCCGCGCCCTCCACAGTGACCCGGTGTCCGATTGGCGCCAGTCCATATCCATCTCCGCTGGACCCCTCCGGGTCAAACGCCTCCTTCACGGTCCGGATCATTTCCGGTGACGGGGGCTGGTAGTCTGAGTTGATAATCACCAGCTTCACCGTCCCTCCGCCGTTCCAGGCTGGGTACACCTTGACGCCGCCTACACCGGCAATGGACAGCGCCTTCTCCCTGTAATCGGCCATATTTCCGCCAAATGCCTGGGAGTTCAGGCTCTCAAAATACCGGTTCCGGAAATGCTCCGTCTCCTCCTCATCCTCGCCGGGAATCAGCAGCTCCGTCAGCTCTGCCCTGGCCAGCCCACGGATATACTCAATGGGAATCAGCGTCCCAAACTGTGTATTTCCTATGGTTCCCACAGTCTCACATCTCATCTGGTACACCCCCAGGCTGATCCGCTCCACCGCCGTATAATTCAGGGCCTCCAGTGAGAAACGGCTGCCAATGGGTATATCCCGGTCAAATTCCCCCTTCAGCACCGCATACGTGGCCCCCTTCGGGGAAATGCCTCGTTCTGCCGCCCGTTTCACCAGATATTCCCTGTCCGCAGTATCCGCAAAAAGCTCCCGCAGCACTGTATCCAGCTCTATGTACATCATCTGCAGCTCCGCGGCAGCAGGCGCCAGGGCATCGAAAATGATGGAACCCTCCCGTTTATCCAGGTCCTCCGGAACCCGCCCCAGCATGCGTTTTAAAATGTCCTGGTATGTCACATTTTCATACATCAGATCTCCACCTCCTTCTCCGCGTTAAAGTCCCCGCTGCCTGTTTTCACCGTAAATGCCGCTGTCAGCCCCTTTCCGTTCTGTGTAAAGGAAAATGCCTCCACGCTGCGGATTCGCTGGTCCTGGGCCAGAGCCTCCCTGATCCGCTTCTTCAGTTTCGCCTGGACCAGATCCATGGGCTGGCCCAGCAGATCCTTCCACTGGCAGCCGTAATTCCAGCTGTAGATCAGCCAGTCAAACCGCTCTGTGTTGAGTATACAATATACACTCTGCCTCACTGCCTCCAATCCGTCTATTTTCCCGGTGATTCGGCCGTTCTTTAAGTCCAGGCGGTATGTCTTGGAGGGCTTTTGCCGGATTTTAAAATCCTGCCTCAATATATTTCCTGTTTCGGGAAGCATTACTTCCTCCTTCCTACCATCGGTCAACCACCAGATACTGCTGGCCGCCGCGCTTCTGTATCATCAGCACCTGTTCTCCGGGCTTCAGTGCATTTTTTACGGTAACCGTCACGGTTCCCAGGCCAGGTATGTCCATCTGGGCCGCGTAATCTGTCAAATGCCTGGGAACCAGCACCTGGGGGCCTGCCACAGTGGTCTTTTGGTCAATCCGCACCGCAATGGGCGCGGTCCCGGCCACAACGCCGGGAATCACGTCGCAGGGCGAACCTGCCGCCTCTGCCTGAAGCACAATCTTCTTGATATTTTCTACCCACATGGCATCAGCCAAAGATATTCACCCCTTTCAGATTCAGGTCCATGGTGTGCACGCCCTCGTCGATGCGATGGGTCACAGACTCGATCAGCAGATAATTCTCCAGTTTCATATCCCGGACGTCTAAAATCACCGGGATCAGGCAGCCCGCCCGGACCCTGATATCCCCAAATGCATCCTTCACCGCCAGGCTCTTCACAGGCTGGTTGTACTGGGTCAGGTAAGTCTCGGCAATCCTCTGCCCATCTGCACCCTGATCCACTGACTCGGACAGCTGGAGAACACCCCATTTATTGATATTTTCGGTGTGCTTTGTGAGGTAGACCTCCCGTTTTCCGAACTGACTGTCATCGCAGTACAGCTTGATCTGGTTGTAGGTGTCGCCGTCAATACTGATTTTATAGCTGTAGTCCTGGGCAGTGCTGTCATTAATGGTTACCTTCAGTTTCATATTTTCCACATTTTTCAGCGTCATTTTCCCCGCGTCATCATACAGGACGAAGATTTTGCCCGTGGCCATCATGGTCAGGTCCAAAGCGGTGAGAATGATGTCAAACAGGGTTTTATCTTTCTCATTCCGGAAAGGAATCTTGTGCCCCGTGTCCTCCAGCTCGCCTGTCATCAGGTTGAAATCAGCGGCGATCATCTGGATCACCTCGCCGGCCGTCTTGTCCGTGTAGTTGTAGCTGTCCTTATTTTTCAGATAGCGCAGCTGGTCATACGCTGTCACCTTCACCTCCCCGTCACTCCCCCAGCTCCGCTCAAAGATAAAGCCGAAGAACACCGGCGTGCCGCCCACATCCAGGCGGACCGCATTGCCCTCCTGGATCTGAAGGCGCCCGTCAGGGATCAGGGTGAAGGAGCATTTCCCAGGCTGTCCGCTGCGCTTGGTCTCCCAGGAAATGCTTCCGGCCACCACCGGTTCATAGACGGTCTGGCCGTTTTGAATATATAAATGTACATCCATCTGCTCCACCTGCCTTTATGGTATTGTGAGAACCTGGCCCGGATAGATCCGGTTGGGATCGCTGACCTTGTCCCGGTTCAGCTCATAGATCTCCTTCCACCGGTTGCCGTCCCCCAGCAGTTTCTTGGCAATGGACCAGAGGCAGTCCCCCTTTGCCACGGTATACGTCTGGACAGCCGGCGGTTCCCCCTGGCGCTCCGGCTCCTGTTCCTCCACCTGAGGCTCCGCCTGTTCTTTAATCAAGAAATCCATGATTTTGGTGCCGTAGCTGCGGTATTCCTTCATGGTCAGGGATACCGCCAGGTCCACGCCCTCCTTGGCGTCGTCGGACACCTTATATTCTTCCAGCGTCACATCCATATTGGTGTCGTGGAAATGCTTCCGGCCCGGCCCCTTCCTGATTACAATAAACTCAAAGGAATCACCGCTCTCCTTCAATTCCTGAAGCCGGTCGAGAAATTCTTCCGCGTCCCCGATGCTCCCGTCCCACACCGCAGACGGATAATCCATCTGCGGGATCACAGCGTCCAGGCTGATCTGGGCCAGCCCGGACGGTTTCACGATGTTGATCTCCTCCCCATTGATCAGGTTGGCTATCTTGTTCTGCCCTGGGTATTTGATGGGAATCTTCTCAGGCGGAATGGGGAGGAGCATGTCATCTATGTATACTTTATATGCCATCAGAAATGCCCTCCTTCCGCAGCAGAGGCCAGAATCTCACCTGTTACCGCCCCCAGCTGCCTGGATACATCATCCAGATCCATCTGGCTGTTGAGGGTATTGTTATTCTTCACATCCACCTTCAGCTCCGCCAGGGTAAAGCGGTTGATGATCTCCTGCTCCGCGGCGTCCCGCATGTATTTCAGCTCCTCGTCCATCATGTCCATGGAATCGGTCATGGAGGCGGTGTTGCCGGCCATTGCTGCGGTATTCCCCGCCGTCAGGGCAGTGTTCCCCGCCACATCGTTTGCAACAGTACCTCCCGGATATGGCTGTGTTTCCTCCGCCTCCTCCTTGGCAGACTTCTTTCTGTCGCTCTCTGCCTTAGCAGCTTCAATCTCAGCGGCCCCCTTCATTCTCTCCCGGTCGTTCTGCCGTTCCTGTTCTGCGATGGCCTTCCGGCCTTCCGTTTCCATCGCCGTGTTTTCTTCCTTCAGGGCAGCCAGTTCCGCCGCCCGCTGGGCCTGGGCCGCTTCCTCCTCCACTGCTGCGTTGGCGGCAAACTCCACGGGTACAATCAGAGCAATGCTGGTTCCGGCGATATCGTTTGTCAGGCTGATCAGCGCATTGATTCGCTCGATGGCCCCATTGATGAAGGACTGCAGAATCGTCAGCCCTGCCACCTTCAGGTTGCCCAGCGCATTGAGAACGCCCACTTTAAAAGCGGTGAACGCATATACCATGCTGGCAATTCCCACCTTTATATTCAGCCAGGCCACGGCAAATGCCATCTGCAGGGTATCTGCCACAGTCATCACCGCATTGACGCAGACCAGCCAGGCTACCTTCAGGCCGCCGATATAACTGATCCACGCCACAATTCCTGCGATCACCGCCGCAATCGCCAAGGCTACCCATACAAGCGGGCAGGACAGCAGCGCAGTTGTCAGCCCTTCAGTCGCTATCTTTTGAACGAATACCGCGGCGGCAGCCATCAGGTAACCCGCTGTCTCCCCTGTCTTAAGCGCAGTTACCACCGCGCTGATGCCTGTCATCACAAACATGGCCGCATTGTACGCCAGCACTGCCGCTCCCACCGCATAGATTACCGGTCCAAGCCAGGACCAGTTCTCCTGGGCCCATGCCGCCGCCTGGCCGATCATGTCGATGGCCGTCACCGCCGCGCCGGAGAGCATCTGCATAGTACCTGACAGCCCCTCCACCAGGGCCGCGAATCCCTCCGACTGTGTGATCTTTGCCAATTGCTCCAAAATCGGCTGAAGTGCCACCATCCCCTGGGTCTGCAGAACATTTTTCACCTGACCAAAGGTGGCGGGCAGCTCATTGAATTTAGCGTTGGTAGTCTCCGCTGCGCTCAGCATGGAATTCTTAAATACCTCCGCAGTGATCTGCCCCTCTGCCGCCAGCTGTTTCACCTGTTCAATGGGCATATTCATGTAATCCGCCATGTTCTGGGCAATCGGCTGGGCATTTTCCAGAAGTGCGCTGAAATCGCCTTCCTGGATTGTACCTGAGGCCATGGCCTGGGTAATCTGCTGCATAACTGAGCTGGCTCCCTCGCCGCTGGTTCCTGCGATTGCCAGGTTTTTATTGATCTGCTCCACAAATGTACCCAGCTCATCGGCTGAGGAAAATGCCTGGGGCGCCTGGAGGCCCAGCCCAGTCATCGCGGCCCCCGTGGCCTGATAGTCCGCGCCTGAATTCAGAGCCGCAGAGTTGATGTTTTCCTGCAGGTTTCCAGTTCCTCCCAGATTCTGGTCCGCCAGGTTCACTCTGGCCCTGTTCCTGGACGCCTCATCGGTCATCTCCATGACCTTTGAAATGTTGTCACTATTTACAATCTTACTGAAGGCCTCTTTCAGCCTGCCCGCTGCTGATTTTCCCTTTTCCACCTTCTGGTTGAAGGCCTCCTGGGCCTCGGTGTTGCTGTTGATCTCCAGTTCGGTGTGGGACATCTCCATATCCATTTTCCGAACCGATATGCCGGCATTGGTGATATCCATCTGAAACGCCGACATGTTTAGTTTGTCCTGGATCAGCACCGCCTGCTCAAACTGGCCCCGCAGCCGTTCCATCTCCAGGCTGGCCTGCTCTGCATGAATCTCCATAGTCCAGTCGGTTGTCTGCGGCAGCATTGGCTCTGTCTGCCGGACTGCGGGATATGCCTGCTCCTGTACAGCGGGGAGCATCCGCGCCTCCACTTCAATTACAGCCGGAAGCTGCTTCGCTGCTGCTTCCATATCAATGACTGCGGGAAGCTGAAGCTTTCCTGTGGACTCCGTATCTATGACTGCGGGAAGCTGAAGCGGTCCCGTGGACTCCGTATCTATGACTGCGGGAAGCATCAGAGGCCCCGTGGTCTCCGTATCTATGACGGCCGGAAGCATCAGCGGCTCTGTGGACTCCATATCAATAACCGCGGGAAGCCTCAGCGGCTCCGCATACTCCATCAGCTCCGCCCCAGGCTCCACAATCACCTCCCTGTACGCGCCCTCCTGCACGTTCTGCGCCCTGTACGGCTCCTGATATACAGCATCCTGAGCCGCCTGGTAATGGGGCTGCGGGGCTTCCGCCCGGGCACCGCGTACATTTTCCAGTTCCTGCCTGTACCGTGTGACCGCGGAGGCAGCGTTCATCACCGCCCGCTCCATTGCCGCCACCGGGGCGGTGTCAAATGCAGTCCGGATCGCATCGCCCACCGTGCGGACACTGGCTGTCATTGTCTCCATGGCGGCTGTGACGGCCCCCAGAGCGGGCAGCATATTGTCTTCTATTGCGTGCACGGCATTTATATCAGACATGCATTGTTCTCCTTTCTCTTACCTTCTGTGCGGCTTCTTAACCTTTTTCGCTTCCTTTTTATCCCGCTCCAGTTTCATTTCCACCGCAGCAGCCACATAGGCCCGTTCCTGGACATCCAGATCCAGGAACTCGTGGGGCCATCTGTGAAGCTTGTGGAGGCAATAGTAGGCTATGTTGGCCTCCATATCACCTCCGTCGATCAGTTTTTTGCTTCATCCACCTTTTCCCGGAAGGACTGGTCAAACCCATGGAAAGACTGGATGCGGCTCATAAACTCGTTGTATTCGCCCGGATCATCCAGCATTTCCTGAATCAGCTGTTCTGCTCCCATGGCGCCGTAGGAATCCTGAAGCTCCTTGTCGTTTAAGTTGGGATATACCACACAGGCCGCCGCCATTTTTGCCAGATAGCGGTTGGCGTTGAATTTAGGCCGGAAGATTCCAGGCTTCCCGGTGACCTGCACATCCACGGTGCAGTCATCGCGCAGCGCATTGTCCTCCTTGGTGGTCAGCGGCCGGACCTCCCACTCCAGCGCCTTCCCATTCTCATCTACCAAAGAGACGGTGGCTGCTATTTTTAAATTTTCCTTGACCCGCTTATTCTTTTTCAGAAATCTGTTTAACTCTCCCATCATATCCTCCTTATCACTGCATCCCCTGAAGCCCGCCAAACATTTCCGGTATCTCAAAATCTTCAAAGGTGAAATCCGCATCCTCGTCCAAATACTCTGCATCCGCGTCAAACTTGGCCAGGATGCCTCCGTCCAGATTGCAGTCTTTCAGGATCACGGTCTGGCGGCCTACGCTGGAAGTGGGATCCTCGTTGGTGATCTGGATGTCAAAATACACGTCCTCCCCCGTCTCCTTGTAGCGGTACAGCAGGTTTCTGAAAATGCTGGTATTGTAATGGAAGGTGGCGGAGCCTGTGCCCTTCCAGCCGGTGGTCTTGTTCCCCTTGCCTGTCCTGCCGAGAATGGGGATCTCGGATTTGGTTTTTTCAACACTGGCTTCCAGGTTGATGGCCTGCATAAAATTATAGCGGTTCCCCTCAATTGTTACATAGCACTCGGCCATTGACGCGCTGATGGCGTCCTTTGCGTTCATAGACTGCATAGATACACGCTCCTTCCTTAATCTACAACCACTGTCATGTACAGCTGGCTCATACAGTTAATGGGTGTCACCGGGCAGTTGACTACCACGGATTTCTTCCCGTTTCCGGCTCCCACAGTGATCTCCTTGGCGTCAAATTCCTCCACTGCGCGCAGCCGCACCAGTTCCTTCTGGTAAGATACCACGTCATTCCACAGTGAAATCCTTCCCGCCTCATCATTGGGCACTGTGCCCAGATATCTGGTATTAAACAGGGAGGCGATGTCATTTCCCATCTGATCCAGGACACGTACGGTCTGATTGTCCGCGAAGCTGCTGCCCTTCTCCTCACTGTATGTGACCAGGGTGTTGATGTCCTCCAGAATCCGCACATCGCTGCCCACCCGGTGCAGCAGCAGCTTGCCCTGGCCGATGCCGTCCGCCAGCTGGATCTGGGTGTAATCCGTGTCCACGGTGTACTCTCCATCGTATTTACGATTGGTGTTGGACCGATTGATGGGGCAGGCCGCGGCAGCACCTGTTACCCAGTATACAAGGCCTGTTTCCAGCTCCTTGGCCTTATTTTCCACGGAAATGATTCCCTCATGGTCCGCCTCCGTATAGCGGTACACCACTGTCTGGAATTTGACGCCCGCCTCATCCCGCAGTCTTCTGGTGTAAGCTGCAAACAGCGCCTTCACCTCCTGGCTGTCCGAGGGACAGCAAAGGGTATTGAAGGAGCAGGACTCCATTTTGGCCAGGAATTTCCCGTAGTCCGCGCCGGTCACGCCCTCGCCGTCAGTGCCTCCGGTAAGGGGCGCCCCCGCTGTCTCAGCCAGCTCCGCATCCTTTTTAAATACTGCAAAGCCGTTGTCTGCCAGTTCCCCGGCCGCAGCCACGGTCTGGCGGTCCACCTCATTTCCCCCAAGGAGTGTCCTGACCACATATTTATCAGGGTCGTTGACGTCTTTTGAGACCACCGTGACCATATCATTGCCGCGTTTGCCGCTGTAGCGGGCTTCGGCATAGTCATTGGACGCCTTGGCGCCGGTGTTCATGCGGTAAAACACTCCCTTGGTCAGATTCTGAAACAGCTCCCTCAGAGGCTTCATCTGCGGATCACTTAAGCTGTATCCGAACAGATCAAAGCAGTGGTTCCTGAACTCCTGGGCCGTGACCTCCATCACCTCCTGCTCTGCGCCCCAGTCCAGCACCAGAGGCACTGCCGCGGTTCCCCGCTCCGACAGCACAGGCCCGGCTGCCGCTGCGTTCACAAAATTGATATACGCGCCGGGAAGCACCTTGTCATAACTTGTAAAATTTCCGCCACCTAACATTTAATTCACCTTTCCTTTCAAAAACCGGCCGATGCGTTCATCCGCCATAGCTATTGTGTATGTTTCCTGATCCTCCAGCAAAGCGCTCACCAGGTCCTCCTGACCTGAGAAATGTCTGGCCGCCAGCAATTCTTCTTTCCTGTAAAAAGGCTGGTCCGGGCTGCCTGCTGCCGTACTGTCTCTGCCCGCTGCCGTACTGTCTCTGCCCGCTGCCGTACTGCCTCTGCCTGCTGTTGTACTGCCTCTGCCTGCTGCATTTTCCTGTGTCCCTGATTCTGTTTTCACTCGATCACTCCCTTCTTAATTCCGGCTGCGTCTCCAAAGCGTCCATGGCTTCCTCCTCCGCACCGGGCCTGATGACAAACCTGTTGTAGCCGGCAGAAAAGTCCAGCTGGCCTTCTGTAAAGTCCTGCTTCATATCCGTGCCGTGCAGCACGCTTCCATCCTCAAGGGTTATGTACTCCATCACCTGGACCAGGCTGTCGGCCGCGCGGTTTAATTCCCGGGCCGTCTCTGCCGTCTTTTCCGGGTGATACTGCACATTGACCGTTGTCCGGCAGAGCACCCGCCGCCCGATCATTGGTTTTTGGCTGCCCCCGCTGATCCGGATAAAAAAGCAAGGCCGTATAAGGCCCTGCTCCGGTGTATCCGTATAGATTGTGATGCCTGGGAAATGTTCCCCCAGCCGGGCTGCCGCCCCATCCAGAATATTGTTATACATTGGTCTGCCTCCTTATCAATTCCTCTGAGCGTAATGTGGTTGGCCTTCCGCCCGGCTCATCTGAGCGTGGCCGGCCGGGCGGACCGCGGTCGGCCTGTTTCTCTGAATTCCTCCGATTCATTGCCTCTCCTTTGTTTTCAAGCATTTTCCTTTTTGCCTGATTTTAGTATAAAACGGAATGAGCGGAAAAAACGGAAAATATTATGCAACGCCGGATTTCTTTAAAAATGAGTCCCGGATGCATTTACGGGGATAGTCCTCATTGTGGGGAATTCCCATCTTCTTGGCGATCAGCCGCCATGGAAGGCCGTCCATGTACCACATTTTAAAGACCCATCTGGTCTGGCCGTCCTCAATGCCGTCAATCCACGACTTGATCTCAGCCGCCTCCTGCTTCTTGCGCTCCAGCATATCATTTTTTTGTTCGTATCCGTCCCAGTCAAAGCCCACTACACTCTGAGGCCGCGGATATCCCCTGCGGTAATCCAGGATCACACTGCTGTCCAACCCCTTGTCCGTATCAATCATTTCCGTCAGTTCCTGTTCCAGGCACACAATATCCCATTTCAGTTTTTTATATGTTTCCAGCCTTTTTCTAGTCATTTTCTTCAAATTATCTCCTCCTTGTTACGAGCACTTAGCGGGCGTCTTTTGACCGCTTACGTGCGATACATGTCATCCTTACTTAGTGAGGTATTTCACAAATGGCTTTTTTTATCATAATTTTCATTTTCCTTCCCATACTAACACCATGGAGGTGATATTATGGCATCTTATGTTTCCCCAAAAATCCAGGACAAATTTGAAACCCTGTCCGTGGACCTTAAGAACAGCATCCTGGAGCGCAATGTACAGTTAAACACATTGCAGGATCTGATCAAAGTCCTTGAAGAAATTGTAGAGGAAGGCAGCTGACCAGCTGCCTCCCTCCTGCTGACCATCCCCCTCACAGAAAATGGATCAGCGCCGCGGCCACGATCACCAGAGCCATCCCCATGGCTCCGGCCGCGTTCTGCAGAGCGCGGATCTCCTTCCTGTTCTCCGCAATTTCTTTTGTCATCCGCTGCAGCTCCTCCCGCTGCCAGATGGCGATTGTCATGAAATCATTCATTTCCTTCACCTCCTGAATTATTATAAAAACCCCTTTTTCATATCACCCCTCACCAAATATTCATTGACATCTATGTACTCCGGTGATATACTTATTATATCGAACAAATGTTCTTTTTCTCCTTTTTATTTTACATATCGTGTACTATTCATATTCAATGCCCTCTGCATTTCGAAATTATATGCTTAACTATCATACGTTTTTCATCTCACATGCCATTTGAAGTTTACATTTTGTGTACATCCTAAATATACACGTTTCGTGTACTTTTGTCAAGCACGTTTTGTAAACTCCTCTTTACTTCCAGACACGAAACGTGTATAATGGATGCATTAAATAATGAAGAGGTGGCAGTATGGGTGACTTCCCCAATATCTTCCGGTCGCTGCGTCAGGCGTCGAAACTGACTCAGGATGAACTGGCCAGATTGTTAAGCATATCAAAAAGTTCAATCAGCATGTATGAGAATGGCAACAGGGAGCCGGATTTTGAGACCTTAGAGAAGATTGCGGGATTTTTCTGCGTGGATATGAATTATCTGCTGGGCCACACTGCTGAGGCCGGGGAAACGGAAGCGCCCCGGGCCGCTGAGCCGGCCTATGACCGGGTGCTGACCGTATATACCCGCAGCAAAAAGAATCTGTCCCAGGAGGAGAAAATGAGACTTGCTCGTATCATATTATCTGATGACGAGGAGTAACCCATGGATTTTGAGAGGCTGTATGAGATTATCCTGAAGATTTACAATGACTGTGAAGTGACTGAATTTCCCATTGACTGTTTCGCAGTGGTACGAAGCTGCGGATACCACATCCGGAAATATTCGGAATTAATCGATAAAAAACGGGCTGCCTGTATGCGGCTCAGCCCGGATTCCTGTATTGTGGAAGACACCCTTTACTATGAGGACCGCAATATCCCTGAGAGGACCCGTTTTTCCATGATGCATGAGCTGGGCCACGTGTTCTTAGGCTCCCCCTCTGAGGAGCTGGCGGACATTTTTTCCAGCCATATACTGGCCCCGAGAATTGCAATCCACAAGAGCGGCTGCAAGACGGCGGACCAGATTCACAGTACATTCGGATTATCCTACGCAGCGTCCAACCGCGCGCTGGCGGATTACAGGACCTGGTTCCAGCGGATCTGCCGCACCACCAGGAAGCCCCTTCCGGCGGAACAGCGGCTGGAAGCCATGTTTTTCCAAGGGCAGGAGTCCCTGGAAGCCCGCCCTAAGAGCCGCAGTACCCGCAAGCTCTCCAAGCGCCGCCTGGAGATGGACGAACGGGCTGCATTTTTCCAGGAATTGCGGAATATCCACGGTGAGGACTGGGTTTTCCATATGCTGGAGAACCAGTGGAACCTGACAGGCTGGGCTCAGAGAGGAACCTGAATTTTTTTTAGATTACCTCGGGAATTTTGGTATCATCGACGTTATTAATAACAGTATCATTAATAACAGGTGAAAGCAGGTGATTTATCACATGAGCTACAGAGTTTATGCCACAGACGACCTCCATCTCGAAATCGAACAGAAGCTGAATCGTATCTTCCGGATTCTGGTTGCCAAAGACATGTATTATGAAGCAATGTATCTGGCCTTCCTTCGGGACACAGGCTACAGGCAGCAGGAGATCCAGAATATCAGATGGCGCAATATCGACCAGGAGGGCGTGCTGAGCAATGTTCCCAGCTCCAAACCAGGGGAATCCATCTGCAATTCCAGACAGCTTAACACGGACACCATAATAGCCCTCAGACAGTGGGATTTTGCAGATCCCGACGCTTTGCTGTTTCCCAAGACCACTTCTCTTCTGCGCCGGATATGTACCGTGACCAGTGAGAAGCTTACATACACGGAGCTGAAGAGGTATGCCCAGCAGCGGCTCTGTGAACGCTATATCACCACACCAAAGAACTGGCCCAATTAAGTATTCAAAAAGCGGCCCTGGTTAACAGGACCGCCGTCTATTGCCAATACTCCCCTTATAGTATCCGGCATGTTTAATTCTATTTTAATTCACGTTTTTCTTAAGCGCTCCCAACACCAGACAGCCTGCCGCAGCACCGGCCACCACGGCGGCCAGATACATCAGCGGATTTCCGATGGTTGGCAGAACGAAGATTCCTCCATGAGGCGCCCTCAGTGTGCAGCCAAAGGCCATGGACAGGCCGCCGGCAAGAGCCGAGCCAACGATACACGCGGGGATAACCCGCAGCGGGTCCTGGGCAGCAAAGGGAATGGCTCCCTCTGTGATAAAGGACAGACCCATGATATAGTTGACAATACCGGACTGGCGCTCCTTCTCAGTGAACTTCTTCTTGAAAAATGTGGTACACAGGGCAATGGCAATGGGAGGCACCATACCGCCCGCCATCACAGCAGCCATCACTTCAAAGTTGCCCTCCGTAAGCTGTGCTGTTCCGAACACGTAAGCCGCCTTGTTGAACGGGCCGCCCATGTCAATGGACATCATTCCGCCCAGAACCATTCCCAGAATCACTTTGCTGGTGCCGCCCATTCCATTTAGGAAGCTGGTCAACGCATCATTGATCATGCCCATATAGGGATTGATAAAGGTGGTTGCCACTGCGGCCAGGAGAATTCCAATCACAGGGTACAGCAGCACCGGTTTGATTCCCTCCAGGGACTTGGGCAGCTTAGAGAACAGTTTGCGCAGTCCCAGCACAATATAACCGCCCACAAAGCCGGCGAACAGGGCGCCCAGGAATCCGGCGTTCACACTGCCCCCTGCGGGGTTTGCAAAGGTAGATCCCATCTTGGCAATGAGGCCTGCCACAAGGCCTACCGCCAGACCGGGTCGGTCCGCAATACTCATGGCGATGAATCCGGCCAGGATCGGCAGCATCATGCCGAAGGCCTGCTCTCCGATGGTCTTTAAGTACGCGGCCAGAGGCGTGTTCTTACCGAAGTTGGCAGGATCAATGGAGTAATCGTCAAAAAGGAATGCAAGGGCAATGAGGATACCGCCGCCGATTACAAAGGGAAGCATGTGGGACACACCGTTCATCAGATGCTTATAGATGGTCCTTCCCACACTGTCCTTGCCCTCATCTCCCAGCTCAGCGCTCCCCGCTGATCCCGAGTGATGATACACAGGCGCTGAGCCGTTGACAGCTCTCTGGATTAATTCCTCGGCCTTGTGGATTCCATCTGCAACAGGAACCAGTATCACCGGCTTACCGTCAAATCTGGCCATCTCCACATTTTTATCCGCCGCAATGATTATGGCATCCGCCTGGGCAATCTCCGCCCGTGTCAACACGTTCTGGGCGCCGCCGGAACCATCGGTCTCCGCCTTCAGAGCAATGCCCAGCTTCTTGGCGGTATTTTCCAGATTCTCAGCCGCCATATAGGTGTGTGCAATGCCTGTGGGGCAGGCAGTTACCGCCAGAATACGGTATCCGCCGTCAGACGCGGCATTTAAATTCCCTGCACCTGTGCCGGCTGCACTGTTTGCTGAGGCTTCTGATCCTGCTGCCCCGCTTGCTGATGAACCGTTGCCTGCCGATTTCCCCGCTCCTGCTCCGCTGTTCCCGGAAGTGCCTGCATCGACTCCGCCGTCCCCGGAATTCCCGGCTCCGGCGCCAGATCCGCTTCCCGCCGCCTTC
Source organism: uncultured Clostridium sp. (assembly GCA_900551225.1). Taxonomy (GTDB): domain Bacteria; phylum Bacillota; class Clostridia; order Lachnospirales; family Lachnospiraceae; genus Enterocloster. Next base: position 2,228 of record URUZ01000026.1, on the reverse strand, counting down.
CCCGCTCCGCCGTTCTCCTCCTCCACAGTGCCGAACCGGGAGGTCTCCGCCTCATCGATCACTTTCAGGAATTCCTCCTTAGAGCCTGCTGTTATCAGGGCGTTTTTAAAGCCCGGATTCATCAGCAGTGTGGACAGTCTGGCCAGCGCTTCCAGATGGACGTCCGCGCCGTCCGCCGGAGCTGCAATCATAAAGATCAGGTTGGCCAGAGAGCCGTCAAATGCCTCGTAGTCCACCCCATCGGGCAGAACCATGGCGGCCAGGCCCGGTTCTGCCACAGCCTCCACCTTCGCATGGGGGATTGCGATCCCTTCCCCGATTCCTGTGCTTCCCAGGGCTTCCCTTGCCAGAATCCCTGCCTTATATCCATCTCTGTCTTTCAGCCTTCCACCGGCTTCCATCAATGCAATAAGCTTGTCAATTGCCTCTTCCTTGCCCGCAGCGCTCTCATTCAGGCCAATGCTGTCTTTTTTTAATAATTCCGTAATGCGCATATTGCCCTCCTTCTATTATTAAATACACTCATGTGCCATGGTATGCCGCCTCAGCAGCTCCCTTGCATTTCCCTGCCATCCAATTCTCATAATGTATCAAGCAGGCGTTCGATCTCTTCCCTGGTCCCGATTCCGTCGGAAAACGCCGTGGCTCCGCCGCAGGCAGTTCCCAGCTTCAGTGCATATTCATACTGGCCCCGTTCCAGATAACCGGCTATGAAGCCGGCCACCATGGAGTCTCCCGCGCCCACGGAATTCTTCACCTTTCCCCTGGCCACAGCCTGCCTGAATACCTGGCCGTTCTCAGCCACCAGGATAGCTCCGTCCTTTGCCATGGAGACCAGCACATTGGACGCGCCCATGGACTGCAGCTTCCTGGCATATGTGACGATCTCATCCTCGCCGGTGAGGGTGACGCCGAACATCTGGCCCAGCTCATAATTGTTGGGCTTAATAAGGAAGGGATGATATTTCAGCACGTTGAGCAGCAGGTCATTCTCTGCGTCCACCACGATGCGGACCCCCCGACCATCCAGCCGTTCCATGATCCGTTCATAGATATCATCGTCAATGGATGCAGGTATACTGCCGGACAGCACCAGCACATCGCCGCCTGTCAGGCGCTCCAGCTGTGCAAACAGCTGCTTCACGTCCTGGGCTGTGATCTCAGGCCCCATGCCGTTGATGTCGCTCTCGTCATCGGACTTAAGCTTGACATTGATTCGTGACATTCCTCTTTCAACGCGGATGAAATCAGACTGAAAGCCCAGGCGCCCTACGCCCTTTTCAATCTCCTCACCGGTAAAACCCGCCACAAAGCCCAGGGCAGTGGAGTCATACCCCAGATTCGCCAGCAGCGCCGATACATTGATGCCCTTTCCCCCATAGAAGATGTTCTCCTGTACCGTGCGGTTTACCTGCCCCAGCGTGAAATGATTTACTTTGATTACATAGTCCAGCGCCGGATTAAAGGTTACTGTGTAAATCATATATCGCCTCTCCTTTTTTATATGAAAATTTGTTTCTTATCTCTGCAATAATCATAATACGATATTGTTTTTTCGTCAATAGTATTTTTCGTGAAAATACATTTCTTGTACTGTTTCATCAAAACGCACAATGGAGCGGCTTTTTATCGCTAAAAGCAGCTCCATTTTTGTGCAGTATGCTTACTGTTTATCTGGTGAAATCACGCGTTCATGGCGTCGGATGTGCTCCACAGCGTCCTTCTTGCCTGCCATCAGCAGGAGGTAAAGGATTTCGATCACAGTGGTGGCCGTAACCCTGGAAAACCAGAACTCCTCGGTCAATAGCTTTTCCCTGGTGGCAGTGATGATCCGGTAGTCGCTGATCTGCGCTAAGGGGGAGGATGGGTTGTTGGTAATGACAATCAACGTGCACTTGTTTTCTTTGGCTCCCTGAGCCATGGCCAGCAGGCGCCGGGACATGCCGGAATTGGATATGATCAGCACCACGTCCTCCGGGCCCAGGTTAAATGTGAAGGCCGCCTGGCTCTCCCACACCTCCCCGGCCACCGCCGGTATTCCCAGCTGGTTGAACTTAAAGGCTCCGTCCATGGCCACCGGCGTTGTGTTGCCCACAGCCGCCAGCTGGACCATGCGGGCATTTTCCAGGAGCTTTAGAATCTGTTCCATGTTGTCGGCGCTCATCATGTTCACAGTCTCCGTCAGCTCAGCCACCTTATTGGCCAAAATGTTCTGAAGGGACTGGGAA
>URUZ01000025.1 GCA_900551225.1 uncultured Clostridium sp. | reverse complement strand
GACCAAAACCTACGGATGGAGCCAGGAGCCGGATACCGGCGTGTACTATGTGACGCCAGGCGCCTATCAGGATGTATACGTGGTCTCCTCGGTGGAAAACGGAGAGGTGATCCTGGAGAATGTCAGGATAAATGGAAATCTGGTAATTCAGGGTGGCGGCTCCGGCTCTGTCAAGCTTAAATCAGGCACCCGGATCCAGGGCAGCGTGATTATGGAGAAGAAGACCGGCGGAACCGCTCAGATCCCCAGACTGGAGCTGTGTGATGATGTGATGGTCTCCTACCTGCTGGTGAAAAAACCGGCGATGATCGAGGCATTATCCTCATCCGCAAGCTTCGGGGAGGCCGATATCGAGGCGGATACCACCGTCAAGGGCGCGGCTACCAAAGTCGCGTCCTTGAATGTCAACGGCAAGGCCAATGTTAATATCAGCGAGGCCCGGGTAATGATGGCCAATATTAACGGAAATGCGGTATTAAACGGAAGCCAGAACGCGGTTGTGGAAAAGGTGAATGCGAATTCCAACGTGAAGGTTGCCAATCTGACTGTGGATCAGATTCAGCTTGAGAACAGCGCTGCCCTTACCATTGCCGGAGACAGTGTGGTGAAGCAGGTGATGGCTGTGGACGGAACTACGGTCCGCTCTGAAAACAGCGAGGATCCGGCCCAGATTACCCAACTCACGGCCAGCGGTAAGGTAGGTCTGTCCGATGTGGTTGTGCAGAAATTGACCACCGGAAGTGCAGCTGAGATCACCAGCGGTGGAAGCGCCACGGCCATTGCCGGGATCGAGGCATCTCATTCCATAACGTTGGATGTGAACTCTACCGTGGGTACGATGGTGATCGCCGCGGAGAACGTGATGGTGACGGTGGGAAAGAACACAGCCGTCAACGAGGTTGAGACCCAATATTCCGTCTCCGTCTCGGGCGAGGGAACCGTGGGAATGGTAGCGGCAGCTCAGGGAACCCAGATCGAAGGAAATCTGGGTGCGGCAGTGACGGAAGTGGAATTCCTATCCTCCTACCCGGCTCAGCAGCGGACTGTGGCCTACGCAGGAGTGCTGCCGGAAGATCTGCCGGCTGAGTATGCGATCAGCGGAGGCAAAGCCGGGAAGATCAGCTGGAATCCCTATACCTTCACCTCCACCCAACCGGGAACCTACACGGTGTACGGGGCGTGGGTTAGCTTGCCGGAGAACGTGCGGGCGGGCAGCGTGCTGCCCACGGCGGTGATTACGGTGAAGGAGCCGGATGTGGTTCGCGTGACCTTTAAGGAAACATCGGGACTGACCGGACTGGATCTTTCCGTGACCGGCAAGGACGGGACCATGTTCAGCTATGCCAACGGAATCGCCGACCTGCTGGCGGACCGTGAGTATACATATACAGTGGGCAAGAGCGGCTATAAGCCGGTGACGGGCACTGTGAAGGCCGATGGGGACAAGACGGTTGAGGTGACACTGGAGAAGGCGCTGGAGAAGTTCCGCGTGGCGTTTGAGGCCCCGTCGGATATCAGCATTTATCTCAATGGTGCGGTGCCGGAGACAAAGGACTATCTGGAAGGCACCCGGATCGTGTTGCCGACTTCCCACAACAGAACGGGCTACCGGCTGATATGGACCGGGCCTGACGCTGAAAGCGGAGAGGTCGGGGCGCTGATTGTGAACCAGGCTTGCACTTACCGTGCGGTTTGGGAGACGATCCCCTACCGCATTGCGTTTGAGGACGGCGCTGTGGATGGCGCCAAAGAGACGTACACGGTGGCGGATCAGGATTATACCCTTCCCTTGCCGGCTGAGGATCAGGAGAAGGGCCGGTTTGACGGCTGGTACACCAACGCCTCTTTCGCAGGCAGCCGCGTGACCAGGCAGGCCCAGGGCTCCACGGGCAACCGGGTTTATTTTGCAAAATGGCTGAAAAGCCTGCCGGTAACGGATAACGTGGAGGTTACCACCGATGTGGCGGCGGCCCGAAAGCTGGATAATGTCTTTTTCGCGGAGGGCAGAAGCGTTGTAGTGGACGCCTACGACAAGATGGATTTGGCGGACAATTACGAACTTCTGGTAACGGTTGGAGGTACCCAGTATCTGGCAAAGAAGGACCTGAATATTTTTGCCGGCAGCTACGCGCAGGAAGCGGACAGTGCGTGCCAGGGCGGATCAGTGACGGTTCAGGGCGGCCGGGTGGCCAATATTTTCGGCGGCGGCGCGGGAACCAGCGCTTCCTGGACGGGCCACAGCGCAGTTACTAACGGGGACGTGACGATCACCGCGAACGGCGGAACCGTGAATGTCATCTACGGCGGCGGCTCCGGGCTGGCAAAGGTAGACGGAATCGTAACCATCAATGTGAACAGGGCGGCGGTGAACAGTGTGTATGGCGGCGGCTCCGCGCCTCATGGCAGCCTGAGTAACCTGGATAAGGAGACCCATTTGGCACCCAACCACGTTAACCGTGCCGTGATTCATGTGGCTGAGGGGGCGGTGCTGAGCAGCCTTCAGGGCGGCGGTATCTCCATCAGCTCGGTGGGAGAATCTGTAGTACGCCTGGACGGTACGGTGAAGAACCGGATGATCGGCGCAGGAACCAACGGCTATACGGGTAGTGTGTCGGTCACCTTCGGGGCAACAGCGGTGCTTGAGGATGGAAATGCCTATCCAAGCAGTCCGCAGTATAAAGGCAATACGATCTACCAGAGCGGCTTCCGGGGCCTGGTGGGCGATGTGGACATCAAGGCCGAGGCGGGTGCGCAGATCTGGGGAGACATTTTCCTGGGAACCAACGCCCTGTACAAAGACGGCCAGAATGCAGAGATCCTGGGAACCGTCACGGCTCAGTTTGAGGACGATCCCATGACGACAAATCCAGATGCCGGACAGGATGAACCCGAGGGCGCGATTTATCTGGGCGCGGGCGAGAAGGGCGTTTCCATGAACAAGGTGGAGTCCATCACGGTTTCCGGCCCGGTGGCAGTATCCCCCTACCTGTACTCCCAGCGGTTTAAAGATACGTCGGAGGATTGGGTGGCAGGGGAATTGAAGGCCAAGGTGACTCTGGCGGATGGGGCGTATTGGGATTACGGGTTCTCTGGCGGCAGTGGAACGGAGGAAGATCCCTTCCTGATTTCCACGGTCAGGGAGCTGGAGAATATTAACCGGATATCGAAGGATGAGAACTCCGAATACGCATATTATCGGTTGACGGATAATATGGATTTGAATGAGCTTAGTGTGGAGGCAATCAAACGTGCCAGCGTGGTGAAGAACTTTAAGGGAGTTCTGGACGGAGACGGACATGAGATTCTGGCCAACCGGGATTACGACTGCATGTTTGCTGAGAAATCCTATGGAGCTGAGTTTCGGAATCTGACGGTTGTGCAGGATGAGCATTACCTGAACTTAAACGGTTATGTCTACGGAGATATCGCCTTTGACAGCGTAAATGCCGAGAATGCGCCGGGAACTACCTTTGTGACAAACTCTCAGAATGAGGGGTCTTATTGCAGTATTATCGTAACGGAGGGAACTAGCGTGACGTTTGATAACTGTCATAGCAGCGCGTCCTATGAGATCGCCTCCGATTCTTGGAGCGGTGTGTTTGTGGCTGGTTATGGTCAGAAGGATACTAAATTTGTATTCAAGGACTGCAGCAGCAGCGGAACGGTTTACGGTAAATTTGTAGCATTATTTATCGGTAATTCCACAAATGCAACTGCAATAGATAATATTACAATTGAAAACTGTTCGATAGAGGGGTATCTCTATGGAACGGAATTTGCGGGGCTGTTTGCTTCAATCAATGGGAACAAGGGCTTTGAAGCGGCCAATACAAAATATGCAAGCTTGGTACCAGGCGCTGCCAATTACATCCGGATTTTGTCTGTTGAAGGAATCAAAGCGAATGTGGACGCCGGTGGAGTGATTACCATTGCCAGCACATCGGAGGCCACGCCTGTCGGTGATTATACCTATGTCCTGAATGTGTTTGCCTCCTATTCTTCCGGGGATGGCAGTTCATCTATCATTACCCTAGATTTCCCGGTGGAGAATCCCGAGGCGGCGCTGGATTACAAGGTGGGCTGGATCCTTGACTCTGTGACGGCAGAGGAGAAATACGGAATCAATCTGGATGAGCTGGCCTGGGAAACTGTTTACATCAATATGCAGGAGCAGCGCTACGCTTATTATGAGGCAGTAGACGAGGAGCATGACGGGAAGACCAATGCGTATTATATCCTGGACGCGGACGGATTGTTCGGTACGGGGAAAATTGAGAGCAAGGGTACCTTCCAGATCAATGCCTATGCGGATAACGGCGAGGCCAGTCTGCTTGCAGGAACCATAAAAGTGGATACTTCCAAGGTGAAGTACCCCTCCGCTTCGGCCGTCAAAGCGCCAAAAGAGGCGGTTGAACCCGTGAAAACAGTGACGGAGGCCGTGCAGCCGGAGCAGCAGACCGGTGGTTCGCAGAGCGGGGCGCAAGGCTCCGAAAACGGCGGACAGCCGGATTATACGGGAGCAGAAAGCGGAACGGGAGAACCCGGAACACCTGAGGAAGGCACAGAAGGCGGAAAGGGAGAGACTGGAACGTCTGAGGAAGGCGCAGAAGGAGGCAAGGAAGAACCCGGAACGTCTGAGGAAGGCGCAGAAGGAGGCAAGGAAGAGGCTGGAACGTCTGAGGAAGGCGCAGAAGGAGGCAAGGAAGAGGCTGGAACGCCTGAGGAAGACTCAGAAGGAGGCAAGGAAGAGAACAGAATGCCCGAGAGCAGTGCAGAAGCCGGTGCGGAAAGCAACCAAGGTGAGGCCGAAACGACTGAGAACTGCGCAGCCAATGAAAACTGAAATAGGATCTGACAGTCTATAAACTGATTGTTAAACCTAAGCGCTGTGTGGGGCCGCCGGATTGCCGGTGGCCCCGCCTTTCGTTGCGGCCGGTTGTAACAAAGACCATTTTTTTGATTTTTTCCTCTTTTGTCAGCCGCGCTTATTGCCAGTGCCTGGATTCTGTGATAATATATAGGTTGCTTTTTCAGAAAGGATACAAAAGATTATGTTACAGTATTTAATCGTATGCCCTCTTGTATTCCTGGCAGGGCTGGTGGACGCCATAGCAGGCGGAGGAGGGATTATCTCCCTGCCCGCGTATCTGCTGGCAGGGGTCCCCGCCCACACGGCCCTGGGAACAAACAAGCTGGGATCAGCCATGGGAACAGTGGTTTCCACGGTCCGCTACGCGAAAAACGGATATCTGAAGGGAAAGGCTGTAATGGCAGCCTGTTCGGCAGCGGTAGCGATTCTGGGCTCAACCATCGGCGCCAGGCTGGCGCTTATGGTGCCGGACTCCGTGATCGACCACATGATGCTGGTGGTGCTTCCCATTGTTGCGGCATACGTTTTATTTAACCGGCGGATGGGGGACAATGACAAGACGGGAACGGTTCCGGCCAGACGGATGTTTGTACTCAGCATCCTGGCGGCCCTGTTTGTAGGCGGCTATGACGGCTTCTACGGGCCGGGCACAGGCACCTTCCTGCTGCTGGTTCTCACCGGGGTCGCCAAGATGGATATACGCAGCGCCTCGGCACAGACAAAGGTGATTAACTTATCCTCCAACACTGCGGCGCTGGTCACATTTGTCATCAACGGCAAGGTGCTCTACCCTCTGGGCCTGGCAGCCGGCGTCTGCTGCATAGCCGGCCACTATATCGGCTCCGGGCTGGTAGTACACGACGGTCAGAAAATCGTGCGCCCTGTGGTGCTGGTGGTTCTGGGGGCGCTGTTTATCAAAATATTGAGCGGTAACTGACCGGTACGCCGGTTCATGTGAGAAGTAGGAGAAGATCATTATGAAATGGAAAAAATTTACATTAACTACAACCACTGAGGCTGTGGACCTGGTCAGCAGCATGATGGACGACATCGGAATTCAGGGCGTGGAGATTGAGGACAATATTCCTCTGACTGCCAGCGAGACAAAGGGGATGTTCATTGACATTCTTCCGGAGCTTCCGCCAGACGAGGGCGTGGCCAAGGTCAGCTTTTACCTGGATGACGGGGAGGATGTGGCCGCCATGCTTAAAAAGGTGGAGGAAGGCCTGGACGAGCTGAGCGTGTTCACGGACCTGGGCGCCAGAACCCTGACCGCCTCGGAGACAGAGGACAAGGACTGGATCAACAACTGGAAACAATACTTTAAGCCGTTCACTGTGGACGATATACTGATCAAGCCGACTTGGGAGGCAATCCCGGAGGAGCACAGGGACAAGCTGCTGGTGCAGATTGACCCGGGAACAGCCTTTGGCACAGGTATGCATGAGACGACTCAGCTTTGCATCCGCCAGTTGAAAAAGGTGGTCACAGAGGACACGCTGGTGCTGGACGTGGGCACTGGCAGCGGAATCCTGGGAATCACCGCGTTAAAGCTGGGAGCCAGGGAGGTCTCAGGCACGGATCTGGATGAAAATGCCATCACGGCTGTGGGGGAGAATCTGGAAGCCAACGGCATATCAGAGGAGAGATTCCAGGTGCTTCAGGGCAATATTATTGACGATCCGTCCGTGCAGGAATGGGCAGGCTTCGGCTGCTATGATGTGGTTGTGGCCAATATTCTGGCGGATGTGATCATTCTGTTGGTGGATGAGATCGCGGTGCATTTAAAACAGGGGGGGACCTTTATCACCTCCGGCATCATCAATCTGAAGGAACAGGCAGTGCTGGAGGCATTTCGGAGGAACCAGGACCTGGAGGTGACGGAAGTGACCTACCAGGGGGAATGGGTGTCCGTGACGGCCCGCAGGAGATAGAGAGGAACAGGCTATGCATCATTTCTTTGTGAAGCCGGAACAGGCTGCGGACGGCAAGGTCCGGATCACCGGGCCGGATGTGAACCACCTGAAAAATGTGCTGCGCATGAAGCCCGGGGAACAGCTGCTGGTCAGCGATGGCCAGGGGAAAGACTATCTCTGCCAGGTGGAGACACTGGAAGCGGAGACTGTGGAGGTCCGGATCATGTCCCAGGAGGAATCCAGGGAGCTGCCTTCCAGAATCTGGCTGTTCCAGGGACTGCCCAAAAGTGATAAGATGGAATTGATCATCCAGAAAGCCGTGGAGCTTGGAGCCGCGGGCATTGTGCCGGTGGCTACAAAGAATACGGTTGTCAAGCTGGAACCTAAAAAAGAGGAGGCCAAGCTGAAGCGGTGGCGGACTATTGCAGAGAGCGCGGCGAAGCAGAGCAAGCGGAGCCTGGTGCCGGAGATCAGAGGAGTTATGACGCTGAGGGAAGCATTTTCCTATATAGAAGCCATGGATTTTGATCTGCGCCTGATCCCCTATGAGAATGAGCGGGGGACGGAGGCAGCCAGGGAAGCCTTTGGGAAAGCGGTTCCCGGCAGCCAGATCGCAGTGTTCATCGGACCGGAGGGGGGATTCGAACCATCGGAGATCCAGCTGGCCCTGGATGCGGGAGTGATTCCGGTGAGCCTTGGGAAACGGATACTGCGCACAGAGACAGCGGGGATCGCGGTGCTGTCGGCGCTGATGCTGCGGCTGGAGGGCTGCCTGTAGGAGGGCGCACCCTCCCGTACCTTCGAGGGAGAATAAGGAGCTAAGGAACAGACATGGAAATATATTTTGACAATTCCGCCACCACCAGAGTGTTTGACAGTGTGAGGGATATTGTGGTGAAGGCGATGACAGAGGACTACGGCAACCCTTCGGCGCGCCACAAAAAGGGCATGGAAGCGGAGCAGTACGTGCGCGGCGCGGCGGCCAGGATTGCAAAGACCCTGAAGGTGAAGGACAAGGAGATCCTTTTCACCTCCGGCGGCACGGAGTCCAACAACATGGCCCTGGTGGGCACGGCCATGGCCAACCACAGGGCGGGCAGGCACATCATCAGCACCAGGATCGAGCACGCCTCTGTGTACAATCCACTGGCATTTCTGGAGGAACAGGGCTTTGAGGTTACTTATCTGCATGTGGATGGAGAGGGCCACATTTCCTTACAGGAATTGGAAGGAGCCATCCGGCCGGACACGATTCTGGTGTCGGTCATGTATGTGAACAATGAGATCGGGGCAGTGGAACCTGTGGAGGCCATCGGCAGCCTGGTTCACAGGAAGAATCCCGCAGCCCTGTTCCATGTGGACGCCATTCAGGCCTACGGAAAATTCGTGATCCGCCCCAAGAAGGAGAATATCGACCTGCTGAGCGTCAGCGCCCACAAATTCCACGGCCCCAAGGGCGTGGGCTTTCTCTATGTGGACGAGCGGGTGAAGATCAAACCCCTCCTCTACGGAGGCGGACAGCAGCGGGACCTGCGCTCTGGCACGGAGAATGTTCCGGGCATAGCAGGAATGGGCCTGGCGGCCCAGGAGATGTACACCGGCCATGTAGAAAAGACGGCCCATATCACCAGCCTGAAGGACCATATGATCGACCGCATGGCAGAGCTGGAAGGGGTCACAGTCAACAGCAGGAAGGGGGATCTGGGAGCGCCCCAGATCGTCAGCGCCGGGTTTGAGGGAGTGCGCAGCGAGGTGCTGCTCCACGCTCTGGAGGACAAGGGAATCTACGTGTCCTCAGGCTCCGCCTGCTCCTCCAACCATCCGGCCATCAGCGGCACCCTGAAGGCTGTGGGAGTCAGAAAAGAGCTGTTAGATGCAACCCTGCGCTTCAGCTTTGGGATGTTCAACACCCTGGAGGAAGTGGATTATTGCATGGAAACACTGAAGGAGCTGCTGCCGGTTCTGCGCAGATACCGCAGAGGTTAAGCGCTGCACAATAGAAAGAGGTAAATCATGAAGTACCAGTCATTTTTAATTAAATACGCAGAGATCGGCACCAAGGGCAAGAACCGGTTCATGTTCGAGGACGCCCTGATCAAGCAGATCCGCTACGCCTTAAAGAGTGTGGACGGACAGTTTGACGTGACCAAGGAATCCGGCAGAATCTATGTGCTGGCGGACGGGGATTATGATTACGACGATGTGATCGAAGCCTTAAAACGGGTATTTGGAATCGCTGATATCTGTCCCATGGTCCAGATAGAGGATAAGGATTACGAGAACCTGAAGAAGCAGGTTGTGGAGTATATGGATCAGGTGTACCCTGACAAGAATATCACCTTCAAGGTGGATACCCGCAGAGGGGACAAGCAGTACCCCGTCAGCTCCGAGCAGATGAACCGGGATCTGGGAGAGGTGATTCTGGAGGCATTTCCGGAGATCCGCGTGGATGTGCACCACCCGGATGTGCTGCTGCGCGTGGAGGTGCGCCAGAAGATCAATCTGTTCTCTCTGACAATTCCCGGGCCGGGCGGTATGCCTATAGGCACCAACGGCAAGGCCATGCTTCTGCTGTCCGGCGGCATCGACAGCCCGGTGGCAGGCTATATGATCGCCAAGCGCGGCGTGAAGATAGACGCAGTGTATTTCCATGCGCCGCCATACACCAGCGACCGCGCCAAGCAGAAGGTGGTGGACCTGGCCAACCTGGTGGCCCGGTATTCAGGCCCCATCAACCTGTATGTGGTCAACTTCACGGATATCCAGCTGTATATTTACGACCAGTGCCCACACGAGGAGCTGACCATCATCATGCGCCGCTATATGATGCGCATCGCCCAGACCCTGGCCGAGCAGACCGGAGCCATCGGCCTGATCACAGGGGAGAGCATCGGACAGGTGGCTTCCCAGACCGTGCAGTCCTTAGCGGCAACCAACGATGTCTGCACCATGCCGGTGTTCCGCCCGGTAATCGGGTTTGACAAGCAGGAGATTGTGGATGTGTCCCAGCGCATCGGAACCTTTGAGACTTCCATCCAGCCCTTTGAGGACTGCTGCACCATCTTCGTGGCCAAGCATCCGGTGACGAAGCCCAACCTCAATGTGATCCGCGGATCGGAGAAGCACCTGGAGGAGAAGATTGACGAGATGGTGAAAACGGCGATTGACACCACGGAGCGCATTCTGTGCTCGAGCGTGTCTTAAAATTGCTTTCCGTCAGCTGTGCGTCACACTTTGTGGGAGATTTGGCCCCGATGAAGGAGGCGTAGCAGGCTACGTTGACTGAATTGGGGCCAAATCTCCCACAAAGTGGGGCGTGCAGATGACGGGAATGAATTTTAAGACATGCTCTAAGGTTAATTGATACACGACAAAAAAGCTGCCTGCAAATGAATCTGCAGGCAGCCGCCTTTTAAATAGATCAATATGTAGCTTACGGGATAATGTAGGGCGACAACAGCGCCATGATGTCATCTACATTTGCCTCTGCGTGAATATTTAAATCAATGGGCTTGGAAAGATCCAGACTGAAGATACCCATGATAGATTTTGCATCGATTACGTATCTGCCGGACACCAGGTCAAAATCTACATCGAACTTGGATAAATCATTTACAAAAGATTTAACCTTGTCAATGGAATTTAACGAAATGCGAACTGTTTTCATACGATGAACCCTCCTTGTTGTGTGTACTCTTTAACTTGATTGACAGGAAAACACCCGTTTCCTGACTCTGTTTTAATAGTACAGATGCATGGTGGAAAAGTCAATAGTGAGATTGCATGAAAAAAAACGTAAGAAACTGGTAAATTAATAAAAAGCCAAGACAGGAGGTTTATGCATGCCGAAGGCAGCGCTTCACAACCTTGGATGCAAGGTAAATGCATATGAAACGGAGGCCATGCAGCAGCAGCTGGAAGAACATGGATATGAAATCGTGGCCTTTGACCAAAAAGCAGATGTATATATAATCAATACCTGCTCCGTCACCAATATCGCGGACCGCAAGTCCCGCCAGATGCTCCACAGGGCTAAAAAGATGAATCCCGCTGCAGTGGTGGTGGCTGCAGGCTGCTATGTACAGGTGTCCGCCGAGGCCCTGAAAGAGGACAGCGCGGTGGATGTAATCATCGGAAATAACCAGAAGGGGCAGCTGGCCTCTATTCTGGATGAATTTTTTGAAGAGGGGCGCCTCGGGGGGGAGCCGGAGGAGATCCCAGCCCGCCAGGCCCGGCGTGAGTTTTTAGTGGATATCGCCCACACCAACGAGTACGAGGCCCTGCACGTGGACAGGATTGCGGACCGCACCAGGGCTTTCATCAAGGTTCAGGACGGCTGCAACCAGTTCTGCAGCTACTGTATCATCCCCTACGCCCGGGGAAGGGTGCGCAGCAGGAAGATGGAGGAGGTGCTGGAGGAGATCAGAGGACTGGCGGACCAGGGCTACAAGGAAGTGGTTCTGACTGGAATCCATTTAAGCTCCTACGGCCTGGATTTTGAGGACGGCGAGAGGGCGGCCAGAGCAGGAGATTACCAGGAGGGAAACTCCATCTACCGCCCGTGGCTGCTGGAGCTGATCCGCCAGGTGAACCAGATTGAGGGAATCCGCCGGATCCGCCTTGGCTCCCTGGAACCCCGCATTGTGACGGAGGAGTTCGCCTCCGCCCTGGCCGGGATGGAGAAGGTGTGCCCTCATTTCCACCTGTCCCTTCAGAGCGGCTGCAATGAGACTCTGAAGCGGATGAACCGCAAATACTCCCCCCAGGAGTATCTGGAGCGCTGCGGGATTCTCAGAAAGGTCTACGAAAGCCCTGCTATCACCACAGACGTGATCGTGGGATTCCCGGGGGAGACGGAGCAGGAGTTTGAAACCACCAGGGAATTTCTGGAAAAAGTGCGTTTTTATGAGATGCATGTGTTTAAATACTCCAAGCGCGCCGGAACCAGGGCGGCTGTGATGCCGGACCAGGCCACGGAGCAGGCCAAGGCGGCCCGCAGCGATGTGCTGCTGGACCTGGAACGCCGGATGTCGGAGGAGTACAGGGCGCAGCTGGTGGGAACCACGCAGGAAGTGCTGGTGGAGGAGACTGTAAACATCGGCGGAGAATCATATGAGCTGGGCCATACCGCCCAGTATGTAAAGGTGGCGCTGCCCGCCAAAACAGCCGGCAAGGGGGAGATTGTCTCCGCCCGGATCACCGGGATGCTGAGCGGGGAAGTGCTTTTGGGAAGATAATGGAAACGAAAATAGTAAAAATAGCTATTGCCGAATGGGACAATATCGGTTAGAATAGAAAAGAATACTTAAAGGACGTGATGACATGGGCAATATTAGAGATACACAATATTTTCAAGCTGTTCAGGACAATAAGATGGAAGTCAGCGATGTGTTGGAACAGGTTTATGTTGCCTTGACCGAGAAAGGATATAACCCTGTGAACCAGATCGTGGGCTATATCATGTCTGGGGACCCGACTTATATTACCAGCCATAAGGGCGCCAGAAGTCTCATTATGAAAGTTGAACGGGATGAGATTCTGGAGGAACTGATGGCTGTGTATATTGATGCCCGCTTAAAATAGGACGTGTTTGATGCTTCGAACACGCTGCAGGGCTCGTATGCTTCGTGAGAGATGGGAGACCGGAGAACGGCCTCCCTTTGAAAATGGTGAAAAGCCGTTTGAACGTGACCGATATGAGAAGGAATGGTTGGGACAACCAGCTGGCGTCTGACTGCGTGAATTGGATTATGCAGACAGAGGCCGGTTTTGTTGTGCCTTAGTTAGTTTTAGACAAAATAGAGTAGGAGGCAATCGTAGATGAGAATAATGGGGCTGGACTATGGCTCAAAGACAGTTGGAGTTGCAGTCTGCGATCCTTTAGGTATCACTGCACAGACAGTGGAGACCATTGTGCGTAAGGAAGAGAACAAGCTGCGCAAAACATTGGCCAGAATTGAAGAATTAATCCGTCAATATGAGATTGAACGGATTGTACTTGGTTATCCTAAGAATATGAACAATACCATCGGAGAGCGCGGGAAAAAATCAGAAGAGCTGAAAGAAGCCATTGAACGGCGGACAGGCATTCCGGTTATTCTCTGGGACGAGCGGCTGACCACTGTGGCGGCCGAGCGGGTTCTGATGGAGAGCGGAGTGCGCAGGGAACACAGAAAAGAGAGTGTTGACCAGATTGCGGCATCGATGATATTACAGGGATACCTGGACAGCTTAAGAATTCAGGGAGAACAGGATGAAACAGGAAAAAGAGAATAACCATATGCTTACCATGATTACGGATTCAGGCGAATCTGTAGATTTTTATGTGCTGGAAGAGACCAGAATCAACGCAGTAAATTATTTACTGGTGACAGATGCCCCTGAGGGGGAAGACGGTGAATGCTATATCTTAAAGGATGTATCCGGACAGCAGGAGGAAGAGGCGGTCTATGAGTTCGTAGAAGACGACGACGAGATGGACGCTGTATTCAGCGTATTTGAACAGCTGCTCCAGGATGCGGACGTGGAGATTGAAAAATAATTATAATTGAAAGAATGGAATGGAGGAATCAATTTGGAATTGGAAAATCAGACAAATGTAGAGACGAAAGAGAGTGCGCAGCCGGCTAAACAGGCTCAGGCAGCGGATCATGCCGGAGATAATAAAGAGGCGCGTCCGGCAGAAGGGACATCCCGCAGAAGACGCAGGCCCTCTTCCGGCTCACGCTCAGGCAAGCCGCGCACAGACGCCCAGCCGGCCAGACAGGGCCAGGCAGCCGATCAGGCCGAGGAAGTTAAAAAGGACGTAAAGAAAGAGAATAAGCCGGCGCCTAAGAAGAACCAGGCTAACCCGCAGAAGCAGCAGGCAGGGAAGCCCCAGCCCGCAGCCCAGAAGGGACAGCAGGCGGCGGCCAAGTCCGTTCCGGCGGTGCAGAAGAACCAGCAGCCGGCAAAAGCCCAGAACAAGCCAAGAGCACCCAAGGGCGACGGCAAGGGCAAATTAAAGATCATCCCCCTGGGCGGTCTGGAGCAGATCGGAATGAACATCACCGCCTTTGAGTTCGATGAGACCATCATTGTGGTGGACTGCGGACTCGCTTTCCCAGGTGACGACATGCTGGGAATCGATCTGGTGATCCCGGATGTGACTTATTTAAAGAACAATATCGACAGAGTAAAGGGCTTTGTGATTACCCATGGACATGAGGATCATATCGGCGCCCTTCCATATATTCTGGAGCAGATCAATGTGCCGGTGTACGGCACCAAGCTGACCCTTGCGCTGATTGAGCATAAGTTAAAAGAACGCAACATGCTGAGAAACACCAAGCGCAAGGTCATGAAGTTTGGACAGTCCGTGAACCTGGGCTGTTTCCGCGTGGAATTCATCAAGACCAACCACTCCATACAGGATGCGGCGGCTCTGGCCATCTTCTCCCCTGCGGGCATAGTGCTTCACACCGGAGACTTTAAGATCGACTATACGCCTGTGTACGGAGATCCCATAGATTTACAGCGCTTTGCGGAGCTGGGCAAAAAGGGCGTTCTGGCCCTGCTGGCCGACAGTACCAATGCCATCCGCCCCGGATTTACCATGTCCGAGAAAACGGTGGGCAAGACCTTTGACGCCATCTTCTCAGAACATGCCCACAGCAGAATTCTGGTGGCCACCTTTGCCTCCAACGTGGACCGTGTACAGCAGATCATCAACTCTGCCTACAAGTACGGGCGCAAGGTGGTTGTGGAGGGCCGCAGCATGGTAACTGTGGTGGAGATCGCTACCCAGCTGGGCTATATCAATATGCCGGAGGGCACGCTGATCGACATTGACCAGCTGAGGAATTATCCGCCTGAGTCCACTGTATTAATTACCACGGGAAGCCAGGGCGAGGCCATGGCCGCCCTTTCCAGAATGGCGGCTTCCATTCACAAGAAGGTGTCCATCATGCCGGGCGATGTGGTCATTTTAAGCTCCACACCCATTCCGGGCAATGAGAAGGCTGTTTCAAATGTAATCAACGAGCTGTCCATGAAGGGAGCTGAGGTGATCTGCCAGGATACCCACGTATCCGGCCATGCCTGCCAGGAGGATTTAAAACTGATCTATTCCCTGGTACATCCCAAGTATGCCATCCCCATCCACGGTGAGTACCGCCACCGCATGGCCCAGAGGGATCTGGCACAGTTCATGGGAGTTGAGAAGGACAACACGGTCATCATCAATTCCGGCGACGTGCTGGCCATTGACGAGGAGGGCTGCGAGGTAATCGACCGCGTTCCCTGCGGCGGTATCCTGGTGGACGGCCTTGGAGTAGGCGATGTGGGCAACATCGTATTGAGGGACCGTCAGAACCTGGCCCAGAACGGTATCATTGTGGTGGTGCTGACCCTGGAGAAGCGCAGCAACCAGCTGCTGGCAGGCCCGGATATTGTATCCCGCGGCTTTGTGTATGTGAGAGAGTCTGAGGATCTGCTGGAGGAGGCCCACAATGTGGTCAACGACGCAGTGGCAGACTGCCTGAACCGCCATGTCAATGACTGGGGCAAGATTAAGAACGTGATAAAGGACAGTTTAAGTGATTTCCTGTGGAAGCGCATGAAGCGCAACCCGGTAATCCTCCCCATTATCATGGAGGTATAGAAGGCCGGAGGCAGCGGACCGGGAGGTTGAAACATGAGCAATACGACCAGAGAGATCAACAGAATAACCACCACCATTATCAGCATATCGGTGAAGCTTATTGTATATGCCCTGATTATCCTGCTGCTGTATGAAGCGGTGACCAGGGGGTATGCCTTCGGACATGAAGTGTTTTACGCGGAAGCCATGGAGGAGAAGCCGGGGAGGGATATGACTGTGAGTATGAAA
Source organism: uncultured Clostridium sp. (assembly GCA_900551225.1). Classification (GTDB taxonomy): domain Bacteria; phylum Bacillota; class Clostridia; order Lachnospirales; family Lachnospiraceae; genus Enterocloster. Next base: position 7,801 of record URUZ01000025.1, on the reverse strand, counting down.
CCGGACACCTCCGTCTCCGAGGCAGCCAAGATCCTGACGGATAAGGGCGTGATAAAAAGTGAATTCGCTTTTATCTTCCAGAGTAAATTCTATGATTATGACACCATCTACCCCGGGGTATATGACCTGAATACCTCCATGACCTCCAAGGAAATCCTGCAGGCGCTCAATGTGAAGCCTGAGGGCTGGGAGGACGAGGAGGAGGCCAAGGACCAGACTTCTGCCAACCGGATGAAAACCACGGATGAAAGCGGAGCCCAGCCGGCCAGCGCCAAGACTGCCAATGCAGACGCGGCAGATGGCGCGGCTGCTCAGGCGGCAGATTCAGGCGCGGCAGCGCAGGCGGCGGATACAGGGGCGGCAGCGCAGGCGGCAGATACAGGGGCGGCTGCACAGGCTGCGCCGGCATCCATCGGCGGTGAGAACGGCGGCGGTGAGGCCGGCCAGGCCGCTCCGGCGGCTGAGGGTGAGACAGCAGATCCCCAGGCCGGCGGCGCACCCCAGGAGACCCATGCCCCTGACTTCTCGGAGGACGAGGAGGAAGGCGGATGGATTGAGGATGTGTCTGAAGGAGCGGGACGATGATCGCAGACAGCAGAATAACGGACTACATCCATTCTCTGGAGTCCAGCCAGGGGGAGCTGTGCGACCGGATTGAGAGGGAGGCCAGGCTGGCCTATGTCCCCATCATCCGCCGTGAGACAGCCTCCCTGCTTAAGACTCTGGTGGCTTCGGCCCGCCCTGGGAAGATCCTGGAGATCGGCACCGCGGTGGGCTATTCCGCGCTGCTGATGTGCCAGGCCATGCCAAGGGACTGCCATATCACCACCATTGAAAAATATGAGAAGCGGATTCCCGCAGCCAGAGAGAATTTCCGGCTGGCAGGGGAGGAAGAGCGAATCACACTGCTGGCGGGGGAGGCGGACGACATGCTGGATTCCCTGAAGGGACAGCTGTTTGATTTCGTGTTTATGGACGCGGCCAAGGGTCAGTATCTGAACTGGCTGCCAATGATTATGGGACTGATGAGGGAAGGCGCGATGCTGGTATCGGACAATGTGCTTCAGGACGGCGATATCGTGCAGTCGCGCTTTGCCGTGGAACGCAGAAACAGAACCATCCACAGCAGGATGCGGGAATATCTATATGAGTTAAAGCACAATGAGTCCCTGGAGACAGCCATACTGCCCATTGGGGACGGCGTGGCTTTGAGTGTGTATACCGGACAGAAGAGAGGAACTGCATGAGAGAGACAGAACTGTTGATTCCAGCCGGCAGCCTGGATGTGCTGAAGACTGCCGTAATCTACGGCGCGGACGCCGTCTACATCGGAGGGGAGGCCTTCGGCCTGCGGGCTAAGGCCCACAACTTTTCCGCTGAGGAGATGAAGGAGGCTGTCCGGTTCGCCCATAGCCATGGGGTGAAGGTTTACGTGACTGCCAATATTCTGGCCCACAATGAGGATCTGGCCGGAGTGGAGGCTTATTTTAATGAGCTGAAGGATATTGGGCCGGATGCGCTGATTATCTCGGACCCGGGAGTATTTGCTATCGCCAGGCGGGTGCTTCCCCAGATGGAGCTGCATATCAGCACCCAGGCCAACAACACCAACTATGGCACATACCTGTTCTGGCATCAGCTGGGGGCCAAGCGGGTGGTGACGGCTAGGGAGCTGTCCCTGGAGGAGATCCGGCAGATCCGTGACCAGATTCCGGAGGATATGGAGATCGAGAGCTTTATACACGGGGCCATGTGCATTTCCTATTCCGGCCGCTGCCTGCTGAGCAACTTTTTCACGGGCAGGGACGCCAACCAGGGCGCCTGCACCCATCCATGCCGCTGGAAATACGCGGTGGTGGAGGAGACCAGGCCGGGTGAGTACATGCCGGTCTATGAAAATGAGCGGGGCACTTACATTTTCAATTCCAGGGATCTGTGCATGATTGAACATATCCCAGAGATGATTGAGGCGGGCATCGACAGCTTTAAGATCGAGGGCCGCATGAAAACCGCCCTGTATGTGGCCACTGTGGCCAGGACCTACAGGAAGGCCATCGATGATTATAAGAAGGACCCGGAGCTGTACCGCAGCAATATGGAGTGGTACCGTCAGGAGATTGGGAAATGCACCTACCGGGAGTTTACCACCGGTTTTTACTTCGGCAAGCCGGGCCAGGACAGCCAGATCTATGACAACAACACCTATATCAAGAATTACACCTATCTGGGCACAGTGGAGGCGGTGGACGGCCAGGGCCGGTGCCGCATCGAGCAGAAGAACAAATTCTCCGTGGGCGAGACCATTGAAGTGATGAAGCCGGACGGCACCAACGCAGAGGTGGTTGTGGCCCGGATTCTGGACGAGGAAGGCCAGAGCCAGGAGAGCGCTCCCCATCCCAAGCAGGTGCTGTGGGTGGAGCTGAACACAGATGTATCACCCTATGATATCCTGCGCAGGCGGGAAAATGATTAATTACAGCATAACCATCAGCGTCTGGCAATCCACAGGCGCTGTTTTGCTTGGCCGCGTTGCAGCCTCCCGCGGATGATGAGGGGGGCTTGCCTTGGCTGGAAGGTATTGCCAAGTCCCGGCGAATAGTGTAAAGTATCATATATCAAGGAAAGTCCCCTTCGCATACGTTCAGGGGAGCAGGAGGAATGTCTCTTATGATTGATATCATCTTGATCGCGCTGGCAGTGCTCAGCGCCGCATACTTCATAGTGATTGTGCTTTACTCCGGGATCGGTACTTCCTTTGCCTTTATCTGGCTGTTTTTTTCGGCGCTGTGCCTTTTTCTGGTCTATGGGAAATGGTACTATGCCAGGAATAAGGAACGGATTGCGCGGTGGGTGCCGGTCTCTGTGGTGACTACCTGTATCGCCGGAATGGCGGTGTTTGCGGTGGTCTGCGTGCTGGTATTTACCGGGGTGGCAAGTTCTGATCCCCGCGGCCTGGACTATGTGATTGTCCTGGGGCCGAAAGTGACGGAGAAGGCGGACAGCAGCTCCATGAAACGGCGTCTGGATAAGGCCATGGAGTACGTGGAGGAGAACCCGGACACCATCCTGGTGCTGTCCGGCGGAAAGGGCAAGGGCGATGTGCACAGCGAGGCCATGGATATGTTCCTCTATCTCACCTACAACGGAGTTCCTCAGGAACAGCTGCTGCTGGAGGAGCATTCCACCAGCACGGTGGAGAACATTGCATTCAGCAAGGTGCTGATTGACAGAGACCGGAGAAACAGGAAGCTGAGAGAAGGGCCAATGGAGATTCCCCGCGGCCCGGGGGCACCGAGTCTGGCGCCGGATAAGCCGCTGGAGATTGGGATACTGACCAGCAATTATCATGTGTACAGGGCAGAGCTGACGGCAGCGCGCTGGGGCATTGAGAATGTGTCGGGCATAGCCGCGGACTCAGATCCTGTGCTGTTCGTCCACATGTGTGTCAGGGAATGTGCATCGATTCTGAAGGACCGGCTCATGGGGAATATGTAGATCAGCCTCCCTGTTACCTGGTGGATTGTGTATAAATGCGGATAAACGGTGAATTAATAAGAATAGGGTTAAATGCCGCGGCAGGCCGCACAGGATTTGAATCCATAAGCAGCCGCCAAAGCCCGGCAAGAATAAATGAGATTGGAGAAATGTGTGGATATGTCAGAACGCAGTGGGCTGGACAGACTTAAGAATCTGAGCCAATACCGGATAATAAAGGAAAAGCATATTGAGGAAATGAATTCGGAAGGCGTGATCCTGGAGCATATAAAGAGCGGCGCCAGGCTGTTTTTGATGTCAAATGATGACGACAACAAGGTATTCTGTATCGGATTCAGAACGCCGCCTGAGGACAGCACCGGGCTTCCCCATATTCTGGAACACAGTGTGCTGGAGGGTTCAGATAAATTCCCGGTGAAAGACCCCTTTGTGGAGCTGGTAAAGGGATCACTGAATACCTTTTTAAATGCAATGACCTATCCGGACAAGACCGTATACCCGGTGGCCAGCTGCAACCAAAAGGATTTCCAGAACCTGATGGACGTATATATGGATGGGGTCCTGCACCCCAGGATTTACCGGGAGCCTAAGATCTTCCTGCAGGAGGGCTGGCACTATGAGCTGGAATCGCCTGAGGATGATCTGACCATCAACGGGGTGGTATACAATGAGATGAAGGGTGCATTCTCCTCCCCGGAGAGTGTGCTGGACCGTTTCACCAGGGCAGTGCTGTTCCCTGACAACAGCTATGCCAACGAATCAGGCGGAGATCCTGCCAAGATACCGGATTTGACCTATGAACAGTTTATCCGTTTCCACAAGAACTATTATCATCCGGCCAACAGCTACATCTATCTCTATGGCGACATGGATATGGAGGAGCAGCTGGTCTGGCTGGATGAACAGTATCTTTCCGCCTATGACAGGAAGGACTGCACAGTGGATTCCTCCCTTCTCATGCAGGAGCCGTTTAAAGCTCCGGTGGAGCGGGAGATAACCTATTCCGTCACCCAGGAGGAAGGCACAGAGGATGGAACCTTCCTGTCCATCAACACTGTGGTGGGAACAGATCTGGAGCCTGAGCTGTATGTGGCATTCCAGATTCTGGAATATGCCCTGATTTCAGCGCCGGGCGCGCCCCTGAAGCAGGCGCTGATTGATGCAGGGATTGGGGACGATATCCTGGGCGGCTATGACAGCGGTATTCTTCAGCCCTATTTTTCCGTGGTTGCCAAGAATGCCAACAAGGAGCAGAAGGCGGAATTCCTGATTGCCGTCAAGGGAACGCTGCGCCGTCTGGCAGACCAGGGAATTGATAAAAAGAGCCTGCTGGCGGGACTGAACTACTATGAATTCCGCTACAGGGAAGCAGATTACGGCTCTGCGCCCAAGGGGCTGATGTATGGCCTCTGGTGTATGGACAGCTGGCTGTATGAGGGGGACCCCCTTATGCATCTGGAATACCAAAAGACCTTTGACTTCTTAAAGAAAGCAGTTGAACAGGGATATTTTGAACAGTTGATCCACAAATATCTGCTGGATAATCCCCACGAGGCGATGATCTTAGTAAGTCCGGAAGTGGATAAGGCAGCAAAGGAGGACCAGGTTCTGGCCAAGAAGCTGGCAGCATACAAAGCCTCCTTAAGCGCAGGCGAGATTGAGGGACTGGTCAGAGCCACAAGGGAACTGAAGGAATACCAGGAAGAACCCTCCTCCCAGGAAGACCTGGAGAAGATACCCATGCTGGGCCGGGAGGACATCAGCCGGGAGGGTGAGAAACTGGAGTACCAGGTGAAGGAGGAGGACGGTGTCCGCGTGGTCCACGGCCAGATGTTCACCGCAGGGATCGGATACCTGCGGATCTTGTTTGATACCAACAGGGTCCCAGTGGAGGATCTGCCCTATGCCAGCCTCCTGAAATCAGTTCTGGGCTATGTGGACACTGAGAATTACACTTACGGGGATCTGACCAGTGAGATTTATTTAAACAGCGGCGGAATTGATTTCTCTATGTCCACCTATATTGATCTGAAGGACCCCATGAAGTTTACCAGCGCCTTTGCAGTGAATGCCAAGGTGATGTATGAGAAGGTGGACTTTGTGTTCTCCATAATGACGGAGATCATTAACCGGTCTAAGCTGGACGATGAGAAGCGTCTCGGTGAAATCCTGGATGAGACCAAGTCAAGGGCCAGAATGAGGCTGGAAGGCTCCTACCACGCTGCGGCAGTGGCCAGAGCTACATCCTATTTCTCACCCAGCTCCGCATACAATGATGTGACGGGCGGCATCGGATATTATCATTTTCTGGAGGATACGGCAAAGCGTTATTCCGCAGAGCCGGAATACCGTCGCTGGCTGGTGAAGAAACTTCAGGAGACAGTGCAGCGGCTTTTTGCGGCGGATAACATGCTGATCGGATATACAGCGGACGAGGCCGGCTATGCCGCTCTCCCCGGCGCGCTCAAAGCTTTTAAGGCCAGCCTGCCGGCGGGGGAGAATACGGTATATCCCTTTACCTGCCAGCTGGGCAACCGGAACGAGGGCTTTAAGACCTCATCCCAGGTCAACTACGTGGCCCGGTGCGGCACCTATGCCGGAAGCGGCCTATCCTATACCGGCGCGCTGAAGGTGCTGAGAGTTATCCTGAACTATGAGTATCTGTGGAGCAATCTCCGGGTCAAGGGAGGCGCTTATGGCTGCATGAGCAGTGTAGGAAGGTCTGGTGAGGGCTTTATGGTCTCTTACAGAGATCCCAACCTGGCGGCAACCAACAAAATCTACGAAGGAATTGTGGAGTATCTGGAAAACTTTACCATCGATGAGCGGGATATGACGAAATACGTAATCGGAGCCATCAGTGATCTGGATACGCCCTTGACGCCCTCTCTCAAGGGAGGCCGGTTCATGTCCGCTTACTTGTCCGGAGTTACCGATGATATGCAGCAGCAGGAACGCAGCCAGATTCTGGATGTAACACAGGAGGATATCCGCGGGCTTGCCGGCATTTTAAAGGCACTTCTGGATACAGGCGCATTGTGCGTGATCGGAAATGAGCAGCAGATTAAGGCAGAAGAGGGAATGTTTATGACAACCCAGAATCTGTACCACTAAAGAGGCCGGCCCTGCCATGCGGGGCCTTGCCGGTATTAAAAGGAGAGCGTAATGGAACAGAACCAACAGAAGAAATCGGGATTTGTGACCCTGATCGGCCGCCCCAATGTGGGGAAATCCACCCTGATGAACCATATGATCGGCCAGAAGATCGCCATCACTTCCGATAAGCCCCAGACTACCAGGAACAGAATCCAGACTGTCTTTACCGATGAGCGGGGGCAGATCATTTTCCTGGACACGCCAGGTATCCACAAGGCGAAAAACAAGCTGGGAGAATACATGGTCAGCGTTGCTGAGCGCACATTGACCGAGGTGGACGTGGTGCTGTGGCTGGTAGAGCCCACCACTTTTATCGGCGCAGGAGAGCGCCATATTGCGGAGCAGTTAAACCGGGTTAAGACTCCGGTGATTCTGGTGATCAACAAGATTGACACAGTGAAGAATCAGGATGAGATCCTTACATTTATAGACGCCTACAAGGATGTGTGCCAGTTTGCGGAGATTGTGCCCCTGTCCGCGCTGAAGGATAAGAACACAGACCTGCTGGCAGAGCTGATCTTTAAGTATCTGCCCTATGGACCCCAGTTCTATGACGAGGACACAGTGACCGACCAGCCTATGCGCCAGATCGCCTCAGAGCTGATCCGCGAGAAGGCCCTGCGTCTTCTCAATGATGAGATTCCCCATGGCATCGCGGTGACCATTGAGCAGATGAAGGAGCGGGAAAACGGGCTTATTGACATAGAGGCCAGCATTGTATGTGAGCGTGAGTCCCATAAAGGCATTGTCATCGGCAAGGGCGGCAGCATGTTAAAACGCATCGGAACCGAGGCAAGGAAGTCCATTGAGGCCATGATGGACACCAAGGTCAACCTTCAGCTGTGGGTGAAGGTGCGCAAGGAGTGGCGTGACAGTGAGCTGTATATGAAAAATTACGGCTATAATCAGAAGGATGTTTAACAAGGAATTGGAAAAAATTGGATAAACATTTGATGCTGAAACTGACAAAAAACGTGGAAAAAGTTGTTTTTACAACAAATATATAAAGATAACAACAATGACCCCTCGGGTATGCTGGGGGAATTTGGAAGGAGGGATGACAGATGAGAGATGCAGTCACACTGACCGGGATGGTTCTTTTATCTGCGCCCTCCGGTGAATATGACAGAAGGCTGGTGCTGCTGACCAC
>URUZ01000024.1 GCA_900551225.1 uncultured Clostridium sp. | reverse complement strand
CTTGTGCACTGTGCATAAAAAATAGATTTATTTTCATTAATATAATATATTGAAAATTATTTTCATAAAGAGTATATTTATTTATGACAAGTGTGGCAGTACGAGCCATTAAAATTAAAGGAGGAAGCGAAATGAAAAAAATGTTTGCCATTGTGTTGACAGCAGCGTTGACGACAGCGACTCTGGCCGGGTGCGGATCAGGGAAGACAGCCAGTGACACACCGGCAACCAGCGCGGCAGCGGGAGAGACCCCGGCAGCCACAGAGGGAACCTTAAAACTGGCAGTGACCACAGGAGACGGATCGACCACAGATGACAAAATCCCCACACCATGGTACAATCGCATCATGGCAACCAACCTGATGTACAGAGCCCTGTTCCTGGCAGACAGCACATTGACAGAAGTGAAACCGGATCTGGCTGATTCTTATGAAGTAAGCGATGACGGACTGGTATACACAATCACCTTAAAGGACGGCCTTAAGTGGTCCGACGGAGAGGCCCTGACTGTGGATGACGTTCAGTTCTCCATTGAGACCGCTCTGAAGGCAGCCACCATCAACTCCATTTACACCGCAGCATTCAAAAACATTGACAGCATCAAGACAGAAGGCAGCACCATCACACTGACCATGAGCGAGCCATATGCGGCTATGCTGAACGTACTGGCTCAGTTTGCTATCCTGCCCAAGCACTCCTTAGAGAGCGTAGATCCCCTGACCATGGATTCTGATCCCTTCTGGACCAAACCCGTAACCTCCGGCATGTTTGCTCTGGATGAGCTGAGCGTAGGCAACTACTTCACCCTGAAGCTCAATGAGAACTATGAGGGAACCGCTCCCAAGATCAACAAAGTGATCTGCTATTTCGTTTCCGACTATGTGACGGCAGCTCAGGCCGGCAACACAGACTATGTGTTCGGCAATGCGGCCGACCTGGTGGAAGCACTCCAGGGAATGTCCAATTTCACTGCTCACGAGGTAGACGTACTGTTCTACAAATACTTCATCTTTAATATGAAGGGAATCGACGGCAATGAGAACCCCGCCATGCAGAATGTGGAAGTCCGCAAGGCCATCATTGAGGCCATTGACCGTGCAACCCTGGCGACCCTGTACCCCAACGCAAACGTACTCAACAGCGGCGTTCCCAACTCCAACCCGGCCTACAATGGCTTTGAGTACAAGTTTGACGCTGACAAGGCCAAGGCCGACCTGGCAGCTTCCGGCTATGATATGAGCCGCACCTTAAAGATCTGTTACTACAACAACGACCAGACCACCATTGACCTGATCAACACCGTTGTTTACTACCTGGAGCAGACGGGCCTCACCGTTGAAGCCACCCTTTCCAACGACGGAACCACCGATCTGTTCACCACCAGAGCATACGATGTGGGCTTCAAGGGCAAGAGCTCATTCTCCATTGACGAGTGGTACACAGAGTACATGAGCACAGACGGCCTGTTTGCCAACATTTTCGGCGGCGACACTGCATTTGACGAGCTGGTGTCACAGCTGTCCAAGGCAGTTACCGAGACTGACAGAAATGAAGTATTAAAGCAGCTCCAGGCCCTGGAGCAGGAAAATGTTTACAAGGTGCCGGTATTCACCGTAGGAACCTACATTTTCACCAGCAGCAACGTAGTGATCCCCGCAGGCGTGGAGTTCTGCAATCCTCTGTACATGTCAGATCTGGACTTCGCAAACTGGGAAATCGCGAAATAATTACGTTACCTTAAGTCTCATGCGGATCTGATCCGCAGCCCAAAGAGGAGACAGCGAGAATATCTCCTGTCTCCTCTTTTTGTACGCGGTGAAGTGCTCGCAAAGCGTGCGGTTCATCGATGGTAAGAAGGAGAGATAGAATGCTGAAATTTATTATTAAGAAGCTGCTCATGATGATCCCCATGCTGCTGCTGATCAGCTTTATAGTGTACTTCGGACTCCAGATGACCGGCATTGACCCAATCAACTTCATGGTCAGTCCGGAAATGCTATCCGCCAACAAGGAGAACGTGGAAGCGCTGCGGCAGTCCCTGGGATTAAATGATCCCCTGATTATCCAGTATTTCCGCTGGCTGGGCAACTGCCTGCGCGGCGATCTGGGATATTCCTTTGACGGTTCCTCCATCGCGTCCATCATCGCGGTGCGCCTTCCCTACACCTTTGAGCTGGCCGGGTTTTCACTGGTGCTCTCGGCAGTGATCGGAATTGGAATCGGTATTGTCTCCGCAGTGCGCCAGAACGGTATCATCGACTACGTGGGCCGTGTGCTGGCGGTTCTGGGCCAGGCGGTTCCTCAGTTCCTGGTTGGAATCATCCTGATCCAAGTGTTCTCCATTAAGCTGGGCTGGTTCCCCTCAGCCAACCGTGTCAGTCCTGACGCAGCCAATGCATTTGTGGACGCCTTCAAGCATCTGTTCCTGCCTGTTCTGACCCTGACCATCGGCATGGTGGCAGTGCTCATGAGATACGCCAGAAACACCATGCTGGATGTGCTGAACAGCGACTACATAAAGACCGCCCGCTCCAAGGGAATTCCTGAGTGGAAAGTATATTTAAAACACGGCTTCCGCAATGCCATGAAGCCGGTACTGGTTATCCTGGTATTCCGTATTCCCATGCTGGTAGGCGGTTCCGTGGTAATCGAGAGCGTATTTTCCTATCCCGGCATCGGCCTGACCATGACCAATGCCATTGTGTCTGCGGACTACCCCATCGTTCTAATCACCACTCTGATCATCGCGGCGGCCATGCTCATCTGTTCCTTTATGGTGGATGTGTTTAACGCCCTGCTGGATCCGAGGGTGCGTCTGGGCGAGTGATGAAAGGAGGAGCAAATAGATGAGCAATTCTGCGAGTACCAGTATTAAAGAACAAAATAAAAGCGCGGCCTCCTCGATGTTTAAGCGCAATGTCCGCAAATTTATGAACAACAAGCTGGCCCTGTTCGGCCTGATCGTGGTGGTGGCCATCACAATCACCTGTATCATAGGCTTTGTGATGGGGGTGGATTACAACACGCCGGTACTGCCGGATATGAAGAAACCGCCCAGCGGCCTTCACCTCTTCGGCACGGATACCATCGGAAGAGACCTGTTCGCCAGGGTTCTGATCGGCGGCTGCTATTCCATTATCATCGGTGTATTCTGCGCGGTGATGAGCTCTGTGATCGGAGCCGTCCTGGGCGCGGTATCCGGATATTTCGGCGGCAAGGTTGACACCATTCTGATCCGTATCTCTGAGATCTTCCAGGCATTTCCCCAGCTGGTGCTGGTCATGATGCTGGTGGCTATTGTCAACAAGAGAGGACTGGGCAACCTGCTGTTTATCTTCGTGTTCACAGGCTGGATGACCACCTTCCGTATGGTCCGCAACGAGTTTATGAGCATCAAGGGCGAGACCTATGTGAAGGTGTGCGAGGCCTTCGGCATGAGCAAGAACAACATTATGTTCAAACAGATCCTGCCCAACGTCATGAGCCCCATCATTGTGTCAACCACCACAAACGTGGCGTTCTTCATCCTTCAGGAGGCGGCCCTGTCCTTCATCGGCCTGGGCGTTGCAGACAGCACACCCACCTGGGGCAACATTTTAAATGCTGCAAAATCCGTGTCCGTGGTGACCAACCAGTGGTGGATCTGGCTGTTCCCGGGACTTGCCATCAGCTTATTCGTACTGGCCATCAATTTCCTGGGCGACGGTCTGAGAGATGTGCTTGACGCGAAGCAGCAGTAAGGAGGGGATAACGTGGATAACAGAGAAATCATATTAAATGTAGAGAAGCTGAATACCTCCTTTAAGTCGGAGAAACAGCAGGTCAGAATCGTAAAGGACGTATCCTTCCAGTTAAGACGTGGAAAAACCCTGGCAGTGGTTGGGGAATCCGGCTGCGGAAAGAGCGTGACCATGAACTCCATCATGCGTTTTACCGGCAAGAGCGCCATTGTGGACGCTAAGAGCATCCAGTACAACGCGTTGAAGAACGGTGAGATCAAGGAGTATCATTTAGAGAGCGTCAAGGAGGCGAATGGGCCGGAGATGCGCTCCTTAAGAGGCCCGGACCTGTCCATGGTGTTCCAGGACCCCATGAGCAGCTTAAATCCCGTGTACAAGGTGGGAGACCAGGTGGCGGAAGGGCTGCTGCAGCACAACAAGGGCATGACCAAACAGCAGGCCCGGGAAAAGGTGCTGGAGATGTTCAGGAAGCTGGGAATCCCTGACCCTGAGGAGCGCATCGACTGCTATCCCCATCAGTTCTCAGGCGGCATGAAGCAGAGGGTGGTGATAGCCATTGCCATGATCTGCAACCCGGAGCTGATTATCTGTGACGAACCCACCACAGCCCTGGACGTGACCATCCAGGCCCAGATCATGGAGCTGCTTAAGGACCTGCAGGTAAATGACGGCAAGTCCATTATCCTGATCACCCACAACATGGGACTGGTGGCGGAGATGGCCGACGAGGTCTGCGTCATGTACATGGGCCGCGTGGTGGAGTTCGGAAGCCTGGAGGACGTGTTCGACCGCACCAGCCATCCCTACACCAAGGCGCTGCTGCGCAGTGTTCCCGTGCTGGGCCTGGCGGACGGCCAGAAGCTGGAGACCATACCGGGCGCGACCCCCAACCCCTCAGAGCTGAAGGGCGGCTGCGAGTTCGCGGACCGCTGCCCGGAATGCATCGAGCTGTGCCGCCGGGGCGCGATCCCCTCCTACGAGGTGGGGCCCGGCCATCACGTGCGCTGCCTGAAGTATAGTTCTTGTCCGGAGGTGGAGTAAATGAATGAAAACAAAGAAGTCATTTTTAAGATAGAGAATCTTCAGACATGGTTCCCCATCACCAAGGGAATGTTCAAGAAGGTGGTAGGCCATGTGAAGGCAGTGGACGATGTGAGCCTGGAGGTCTACAAGGGCGAGACTTTAGGGATCGTAGGCGAGTCCGGCTGCGGCAAATCCACCTTTGGCAAGACAGCCATGATGCTGGAGCGGCCCACCGGCGGCCGTGTGCTGTTCAACTTCGGCGGGGAGTTCAAGGATGTGACCCAGTTCAACAAGGATGAGATGTTCCAGTTCCGCAGAAAGGTGCAGATGGTGTTCCAGGACCCCTACTCTGCACTGAATCCCCAGAAAAAGATCTACTCCTCCTTTGAGGAGCCGCTGAAGGTTCACGGCATCGATACCCTGGCGGAGCGGGAAGAGGTGATGCAGAAGGTTCTTAAGATGGTTAATATCCAGCCGGATTACCTGATGCGCTATCCCCACGAGTTCTCCGGCGGACAGCGCCAGCGCCTGTGCATCGCCAGGGCGCTGGAGGTCATGCCTGAGGTGTTGATCTGTGATGAGCCTGTGTCCGCCCTGGACGTATCCATCCAGGCCCAGGTGCTGAACCTGATGAAGGAGATCCAGAAGGAGATGAACCTGACCTACCTGTTCATCGCCCACGACCTGTCCGTGGTCCAGTACATGTCCGACCGCATCATGGTCATGTACCTGGGCCGGATCGTGGAAGTGGCGGATTCCAGGGCGCTGTACGATGAACCCCTGCATCCCTACACCCAGGCCCTGCTCTCCGCCATTCCTGTGGCGGACATACACAAGACCAAGAAACGCCAGGTTCTGGAAGGCGAGGTTCCCAGCCCCATCCACAAGCCGGACGGCTGCCCCTTCCACAACCGCTGCCCCAAGTGCCAGGAGATCTGCAAGACCCAGGCTCCGGCCATGGTTTACCACGGGGCGGAGGGCCACATGGTGGCCTGCCATCTGTATGATAAGGAGGTAAACCAATGATCTATACGGACATGGAACAATTGGAGCGCTACAAGGGGTTAAGCAGCCACCTGGACACAGCTATTGCCTATCTGGTAAAAAATGGGATAAACAGCCTGAATCCTGGGCGCAATGAGGTGGATGGGGACAATGTCTACATCAACCGGTTCCAATACACCACCATACCTGTGGAGACGGCCGCATTTGAAGCCCATGAGGTCTATGCGGATATCCACCTGCTGGCAGAGGGCAGGGAGCTGATCGGAGTGACACCCATCACCGCTCTTAAAATCACCGGCACAGACCGGGAGACTGACTATGTGGCGTGCCACGGACCTGTGGAAATCCTGGTTCCCATGGAGCCGGGCAAAGTGCTGATCGTATTCCCGGAGGATGCCCACATGGTGAAAATACAGGCCGATGATCCGGCCAATGTGGTAAAAGCCGTAGTAAAGGTACGCATGAACTGACGTATGTTAAAAATCAAGAGATCAGGGTTGACTGACAAAAGGACCCGGTAAGGAAGGACTAAATATGAGAGACATTACAAAATATCAAGGTGTGATTCCGGCATTTTATGCATGCTATGACGAGAATGGGGCCATCAGCCCCGCAGGGGTGGAGGATCTGACCCGCTACATGATCCGCAAAGGCGTAAAGGGCGTATATGTGGGCGGTTCCTCAGGCGAGTGCATCTACCACAGCGTCAGCGAGCGCAAGCTGGTTCTGGAGCACGTGGTGAAGGCGGCGGAGGGCAAGCTGACCATTATTGCCCATGTGGCCTGCAACAACACCGCGGACAGCATGGAGCTGGCTGCCCACGCCCAGAGTCTGGGAGTGGACGCCATCGCGGCTATTCCTCCCATCTATTTCCATCTGCCGGAATATGCCATTGCCCAGTATTGGAACGACATTTCCTCCGCTGCACCCGACACGGATTTCGTGATCTACAACATCCCGCAGCTGGCCGGCGTGGCCCTGACCATGCCCCTGTTTAAGGAAATGCTGAAGAACCCCAGGGTCATTGCAGTGAAGAACAGCTCCATGCCTGTCCAGGATATCCAGATGTTCAAGATGGACGGAGGCGAGGGCTTCGTGGTATTCAACGGGCCGGATGAGCAGTTTATCAGCGGCCTGGCCATGGGCGCTGACGGCGGGATCGGCGGAACCTACGCTGTGATGCCGGAGCTGTATCTGAAGATCTTCGAGCTGACCGGCGCAGGGGATATCCCCAGGGCCAGAGAGATCCAGAACGCGGTGGACGCCATCATTTACAAGATGTGCAGCTGCAGGGGCAACCTGTACGCCGTGATGAAGAAGATCTTAAAGCTTCAGGAAGGCCTGGAGCTGGGCAGCGTCAGAAAGCCCATGCCCGCTCTGGAAGAGGGCGATATGGCCTGCGTGGAGCAGTGCGTGGAAATGATCGCAAAGGCAGTGGAAGAATTCTGCTGAGAGACATTTACCGGAGGTGATGAACCATGACTAAACATTTAATGCTGGACCGCCGCCTGTTGAACCCGCAGGCCATGGAGAATCTCCGGCTGGAAGTATCCAGGCCCGTGAAGGATCAGGAGCACAACCCCCTCCTGATCCAGGACCGGCCCTGGGAGGTGCGCATCGACAACGGTTATCCCAATGTGCTCTATGACAGGGAGGCAGAGGTGTACCGCTGCTATTACACCCTGTTTATAGAGGACGAGGACACCAGTCTGACAGACCAGGAGGAGCGGAGGCGGCGGGACTATATACCCCGCCCGGACCGCGTACCCGGCCTGGCTTATGCCCAGAGCAAGGACGGCATCCACTGGGAGAAGCCCTGCTTAAACCGCGTGGAGTGGCATGGAAGCAGCGCCAACAACCTGATCTTTGCCTTTGCCCACGGCACGGGCGTGATGATCGACGGCAGGGAGACAGACCCGCCGCTATAAGATGGTGACGAAGATGGACCAGCCGGGCAGGGAGGCCTACATGGCGGTGTCCTTTTCACCGGATGGGGTAAACTGGGAGAAGCCCACGCCCTGGCCCGAGTACAACCCGCCTGCGGACAGCCATAACCTGCCTTTCTGGGACGAGGGGGAGCAATGCTATATGCTGCTGTCCCGCATCTGGAAGGATGGAATCCGCATCACCACACTCAGCAAAAGCGCTGACTTCATCCACTGGAGCCGGCCTGAAGAGACGCTGCGGGGAACAGGGTTTGAGAACCAGATCTATGCCATGCCGGCCTTTGCCTGGGGCAACCTGTATCTGGGCCTGGCTTCCATGATCCATGAGGGGGACAGGACCGCAGAGGACTTCGACCAGGTGGATCTGGAACTGACCTGGGCGGCAGACCCCGGCCGTTTTGACTTCGTGGCCGCAGGGCAGCACCTGATCCCCAGAGGCGATGGGCAGTATCCGGACGGGGACTTTGACTGCGGATGTATCTACGCCTCCCCGCCGGTGACAACGCCGGAGGGGGAGCTGTGGATCTACTATATGGGCGGAAACGGCTGCCATACTAACTTCCGGGAGACCTCCCTGGCCAGGGCCAGATGGAAGGCGGATCAATTCGCCGCCCTGACGCCCAGGAGAGCGGAGGAGGACAGTGCTCTGGCCACCTGCAGGATGCGGGTGGAGGGCAGCTGCCTGGAAGTGCTGGCAGAGCCTGTGGACACTGGAAAAGAATGGAAACTGGAAGCTGAGATCTGTCCGTTCTGGAATGTACGGCCCTTTGACGGGTTCTCCTTTGGGGAGAGCCGGGCGGAGCAGCTGGAGAACGGATGGACCGCCATCCGTTTTGATAAAGGCATCGAGAGCCTGGCCGGACAGAAGGCCAGCCTGAAGCTGAGATTTAAGAACCTGAAGGTATGGGCTCTGCGTGGGGATCTGGACCAGGCGGAACACAGGCTTTGGGAAGGGGCAGAATAAATAGAGAGGAGCGCAGCTTATTCACGGCTGCGTTCCTCCTTTTTTAACAGCCGCCACAGCAATGTGCGGCTGATCCCCAATTCCTTCGCAGCCTTAGTCTGGTTCATATTGTTGGCGATCAGGGCGCTGCGCACCCCGCTCTGGATGATTTCATCCAGCGTCATGGGCTGTGGACGGGGAACGGCAGGAGCGCCTGCAAAAGCCCCTCTTTTCTCGCTCAGCACGGATATGACGTTGCGGGCGGATATGTAAGGCCCGTTTGTCATGGTAAATAATTCGTCCAGGGTCCTTTTAAACTGCTTGATATTCTCATCCCAGTAAAAGCCCTGGAGGTAGTTCATTGCCTCTGGCTCAAATCCCGCAATATGGCGGTGGTATTTTTCGTTCAACTGGCCTATATACAAAACCGCCAGGTTGGGTATATCCCCGATCCGGCTGCGCAGCGGCGGCAGATATAGGGGAAAGGTATTCAATTTGCTGATGAGCTGCATGCACAGCGGGTTGTGGCCCGACTCCTCAACATTGCAGGTGACGGAGAAAATCACTTTATTTTTCTTCATAAATGCCGACTGGTTCAAAAAGTTTATCAGGTCATCCGTATATTTTTTCTTCAGAAGATTGACTTCCTTAAAATAAAGTGTGATGCCGTATTCATACAGCGGCGAGTGTTCGCTGCTGAACAGATGGTTCAGCCCCCGTTTATCCAGCTGCTTGCAGTCAATCAGAAACATGGAGCTCTGGGTATAGGGGGAGTAGCTGTATATAAAATCAGCCAGACGGCTTTTTCCGGTACCTGATTCTCCGATAATCAGAATCGGATTGTTGGCGGCGCTGTAGGATATCACCTTATTTCTGAAATCTGAATTTCTCAAATCATCATAGAACATGTTGTAAAACTCTTTCGACAGGTTCTCCTTGTTTTTCATGATCACTCCCGGAATAGAAGTTGCCTTGTCCTCAAAGGATTGTTTGATTTCGAATACCACGTAATTGGAGCCGTGGCAGGGGATCAGGCGCCCTTTGATAAAAAACATTTTAGAATGGATCACCCGCAGCTGCCTCAGCTCCTTGTGGCGGAGAACGTCCCCGATGAGGGCGGATGTCACTGACAGAAGCTTGGGGTTATTCCGGATATTGATCTGCTCAAAGAGCTCCTTTTTCTCATTGTAGATCAGCAGTCCCTGGTCCATGGCCTCCATATAGCGGTTGAAGAGATGGACCCTGGCGGCGGCATGTTCCTGGCAGTCCAGCAGGCGGCTGATCTGCCGGAGCAGAGCCAGAACCGTCCCATATCCGGGCGACATCAACAGGCAGTTCAGTTCAGACGCCCGGCAGGCCCTGTAGACCGTGGAATCCCCAATGAACAGGGAGCAGCCATCCCCGCTTAACCGGGCCAGGGTCTCATCCAGGTCTGTCTCCTCAGACACAGGAAGAACGGGGACCGGGATCTGAAGCAGATGAAGCAAGTGCCCCAGCTGCCTTTCCATGGTATGGTCAATCAGCAGAATCTGTTTCCCAACGTAGCTCTTAGCCAGGCTGCAGGCCGTTAAAATGTCATAGTCTGACAGCTGAAGCTCGAAACAGGGGACGGCACGCAACAGCGATATCCGATTAACTGTCTGCCGGCAGGCGGCAATGCAGGAATACTCGGTTTCCTGAAGCCGCGTTTCCAGCTCATCAACAGCAGCCTCGTCCCACAGCTCCGGCTCCTGGATGATATCCATGTTCAGGTCGGGAAATGTATCTTTCAGCGAGAAAAAAATGCCTGTTGTACCCTGGCTGGGGGAGAAAACTAAGATATTGCGGTGATTCATGGGCATCCACCTCCTATGCTCGTATATGAAACAGTATATATGAAAAAATGTTGAAAATAAATGATAAATCAAAACTGTTTCAAAACCGAGCGCATCTTTTTACTTTTTTCCTGTTTTAACTCAGCTTATCATGTTATTTTAATGTAAGAAAAAACAACTGCGAAAGACGCAAGGAGAGTGGCATGAGAAAAGAACATTTTAAACCCAAGGTTTTAATCACAATGGGCGATCCTGCCGGGATCGGACCGGAGATCTGCGCCTGCTGCATGGCGGACCGTGAGATAAACCGGCACACAAGGCCCGTGTTGATCGGGGACGAGGCTGCCCTGCGGCGGGCCATGGCGATCCGGAACATTAATGGGATAAGGGTGAACCGGATTGAAAGCCCTGAGGAGGCAGTCTTTGAGGAGATGGTCTCAGAGGAGGCAGTCTCTGAGGAGGCCACAGTCAATCTGATTCAGCCCCATGAAGATTACGCCGTGGAGATACCCTTTGGAGAGATGAGCGTACAGGGCGCGGATATGGCCTACTCCTATATTGTCCGCGCCATTGAGGCAGCCCGGCTGTGGGAGGCGGATCTGGTTGTCACGGCGCCCATCAACAAGGAGTCGTTTCACCAGGCCGGTGTGCCGCAGAAGGACCATACCAGCATTTTCAAGTCCTATTACAAAGAGGCGAGAACTGTATCCATGTTCCACTGCAGGGAGCTGTGTGTATTTCACTATACAAGGCACATGTCCCTGAAAGATGCAATTGCCGCCCTGGATGTGCAGCGTCTGGCCCAAACAATTGCGGAGATTCATGCGGTTTTAAAGTCATTTGGGGTGGAGAAGCCCAGGATTGCGGTGGCGGCCTTAAATCCCCACGCCTCTGACAACGGCCTGTTCGGGGAGGAGGAGGCGCAGGTTTTAGAACCGGCCATTGAGCGCTGCCTGGAGCAGGGGATAACGGTATACGGCCCGGTGCCCGCGGATGCGGTATTCTATCTGCAGAAGCAGGGAAAGTACGACGGCATTTTGTCCCTGTTCCACGACCAGGGACACATAGCCTGCAAGGCATATGATTTTGAGCGGTCGGTATCACTGACCTTTGGGCTGCCCTTTATGCGGTCAACGGTTGACCACGGCACAGCCTATGACCTGGCGGGAAAGGGGACGGCCAGCTATGAGAACCTGAGGGAAGCAATATTGGTTGGGGCGGATTACTGCTGCAGGTATCAGGCCCATGCAATGAAATAAACTAGGAGGATGTAAAATGGGGAAAATTGGGTTAATAACAGATGACATGACGGGGACAATGACCTGCGGAGTGCTGCTAGCCAAGAAGGGGATCAAGGCCTGTTCCTACTTTTCAGTGGACAATCTGGAAGGGGCGGGGGACCAGGATGCAGTGATTCTGAGCGCAAACAGCAGAAACCTGGACAGGGAGGCTGCCAAGGCCAGCGTGAAGCATGCGTACAGGGCGCTGAAAGCCCAGGGCGCGGAGTATTTTACCAAGAGGATCGACACCACATTCCGCGGTGGGATCGGCTATGAGGTGGATGCGCTGCTGGAGGAGCTGCCGGAGGACACCATCGCAGTGGCAGCGGCCGCGATGCCGGATACCAGGCGGATTCTGGTGGGCGGATACTCGGTGATTGACGGAACGATTCTGACGGAAACGGGGGCTGCCAGGGATGTGCTGTCGCCTATCAGAGAGGCCCATATCCCCACACTGCTCAGAGGCCAGAGCCATTACCCAGTGGCTGAAATTGGTATCAGGTACGTGCTTGGGGACGAGAACACGCTGGCGGCGCAGTTTGAGGCCCGCAGGGCAGAGGGGGCCAGAATCATTGTGGTGGATGGCATCACCCATGAGCATCTGGAGAAGACGGCCCGTGTGGTCTGCAAGCTGGGCTGGAATGTGGTCTGTGTGGACCCTGGGGCATTTACCCAGAAAATGGCCCTCTGCCGGGGATTTGGAAATAAGGCGCTGGAACCTCAGGAGTACAGCGGTTTGACGGATGTGGCGTCATTGCGGGAAAAGGTTCTGATTGCGGCGGGAAGCGCCACGGACGTGACCAGGCGGCAGATGGACATCATGAGGCAGGCAGAATACAGCAGCGTGATTTCAGTGGAGGCACAGGCCCTGATTGCCGGGGGAGAAGCGGCAGAGGTGGAGATCGTCCGGGTCAGGTCCGCGTGCGCGGCTGCTGAGGAGGCGGCGGGAACACGTGTGATTGCGCTGGAGACTGCGGCTTCAGGGGCGCGGCTGGATTTAAAGCAGATGGAGGAAAAGTACGGCCTTAAGCCCGGAGAGGCCTCTCAAAACATCAATCTGGGGCTTGGAGAGGCCGTCCGAGGCGCAGCCCTCAGCCTGTCTGAGAGGCAGGAGCTGGCGGGAATCTACATGACTGGCGGGGACACCCTGGTATCCATTCTGAGGGCGCTGGGCGCTGCGGGCATACGGCTGGTGGATACAGTGCTGCCCCAGACGAATCTGGGTATTATAATCGGCGGCAGGTTTGAGGGGGTTAAAATCGTGGGTAAGGGCGGTCTGATCGGGCCGGAGGATGCCATGGTCAAGGTTGTGGAGCGATTATTTCACGAATGTCAGGGGGACAAATAGATGAAATTGATGAAGAAGGTGCCCGGCGGGCAGATTATTATACCAATGGTAGTGGCAATGTGCCTGAATACGTTTTTTCCGGCCTTTTTAAGCATCGGAGGGCCTACCACAGCCCTGTTCCAGAAGGGCAGCCAGACCTTGATGGGCTTGTTCCTGATTATCTGCGGCTCCTCCATCAACATCAAGGAGGCGGGGCTGCCGCTGTACAAAGGCGGGCTGATGCTGGTCATGAAGCTGGTACTGGGCGGAGCAGTCGGGTGGCTGGTGGGAGCGGCATTTGGGCCGGCGGGAGTGCTGGGACTGACGCCCTTTGTGCTGTTCTGCGCCATGCCCAGCAACAACAGTTCCCTGTATGTGGCCCTGTGTGGTGAGTACGGCGACTCATCGGACATGGGAGCGGTGTCTGTGCTGGCTTTAAAGAACGGCCCCTTCGGAAGCATGCTGGTTATGGGCCTGTCCGGCGCGGCCAATATCCCTGTGACAGATATCATCGGTACGCTGATCCCCATTTTAATCGGGGTGGTCTGGGGCAACCTGGACCCGGACTTCCGCTCCCTCTGTTCCAAGGCGCAGCCCCTGGTGGTTATATTCCAGTCCTTTGCCATCGGCGCGGGCTCCAGCCTGATGACCCTGGCAACCGCAGGCATTTCCGGTATTCTGCTGGGCTTTGTATCCGTGGCCCTGGGGCTGATCATACAGTTTCTATACAATCTGTGCCTGAAGAAGAAGTCCCCGCTGGGAGTCTCCATGGGTACTGTGGCGGCCAACTCTGCGCTGACGCCCTCCGTCATAGCGGCCGCAGACCCGTCCCTTGCGCCCCTGGTTCCTGTTGCCGCGGCCCAGTGCGCAACCGCATCCATTGCCACAATGCTGATTATTCCGTTCCTGGTGGCATTTTTTGACAAGCGGCTGAAGCGTGCCGGGGCGGCCAAGGCCTGATGGGAGGGGAGATAAACATGCAATCAGAGATGGAAGAGGCAATCTGGACGGCCCATACGCTGTTTGACAGGCAGCTGGTCACCGGCTCCTCCGCGAATATCAGTTTCCGGCAGGGCGATACCGTGTATATATCCAGAAGCGGCGCTATATTCGGCCGCCTGGGCGCTCCGGATTTTGTCAGGGCAGATATGAATGGAAGCTGGGCGGAGGGGCAGAGACCCAGCAAGGAATTCCCACTTCACCTGTCGCTTTACCGCAGCCAGCCCCAGACCCGGGCGGTGATCCACACCCACAGCTTCTACACCACCCTGTGGTCCTGCCTGCCGGACCTGGATTCCGGGGAACTGTTTCCCTGCTACACGCCGTACCTGAACATGCAGTTTCAGGATATCAAAGTGGTCCCCTATCATAAACCGGGCAGCCAGGAGCTGTTCCAGGCATTTGGGCAGGCAGCAGATAACCGGGCGGACGGCTACATTCTTAAGAACCATGGAGCGGTGGCCACAGGCAGAACGATGCTGGAAACATTTTCCAAAGTCGAGGAGCTGGAGACCAGCGCCAGGCTGGCATGGGAGCTGAGGGGCAGCTCTTTCAGCTTCTGATCAGCCCGTACATCATGGCTATGTCCTCAGCTGCCATCTGAAACTTTGACTTCTCAATCAGAATATTCTGCCCGGTCATAATATACGACGGCAGCAGGCGGATTCCGTCATAGTAGATCTGGCTGCTTCTGATTTTATAGGTGGATATGGCCGGAATGGCATTTTTCCTGACAGCCTTTTTGGCGATCATGTTAAATGCCTTTTTGGCCACATCACCCATCAGCATGATCACCTTTACATTGGGGAACAGGGACAGCTCCTTTTCCAGATAGGGCAGGCTCTGGGCAATCATGGCCGTCTCAATGGTGGTGCTGTCCTTGGGTGTTTTCACGGCATTGGTGATGTAGATGCCCCTGTCCAGGAGTTCGCAGGCGGAGGCTGCGCTGATTCCTGCTTTTTGGAACAGGGGGATGGCGGTAGATAAGTAGGCTGCGCCGGGTCCGCCGTAGAAATCATCCTGTGGGTACACGGGCACAACTTCATTTATCATGATTGCCTTGATTGTCTTGGGCGCCACATCAATATTGTTGAAAAACATAGGGACTCCCGCCGGTCCCAGCTGTTCTAATTCATGTTTGATATTCATGTTCTGTCCTCCTTGGGGTATTGGCTGCCGTGGCAGCCTTTAATTGATTATATCAGATAAAATCTGACAAGGGATGTCAGGTTTATATTGCCAGGATTTTATAAAGACTAAGAACATGATAAAAAACACTGAATATCTTGACAGATTTGGCTTTTTGAAGTTAGAGTTATAGAAATGACGTTTATTTAGGAGGAGTGAAGATGGTAACAGGATACTATTGCACAAATATTTTTTCTGGGCGAGCGAAAGAACTTATTGAATTTTATAATCAAATATTAGAAATACCCATTCTTAGAACAGATGATGACAATTCAAATGGGGTTTATCTTGGCTTTATAGAAAACGCCCCCACTCTTTGCATATGGGACTGCAAAAAAAATAACGTACAGCCCACTGGTCATCAATCCTTTGTATTTCAAACAGAAGCCCTTGATTTAACAATGGAACGTTTGAAGGAAAAAGGCGTTACATTGTCTGAAGCCGTTAGATATGATTGGGGAACTTACGAGGTTCGCTTAAGCGATATTGACGGTAACGAGATAGTGATAGCTGAGTTTATGTGAGCTGCACTCTCTCCATTGGGCGGTCCGGATATTAGTCCAACAATTGAAGGAGGCCGTCCAACAGATTTGCAGGTATGAGGCGCCCGCATACAATACAGCCTCCTGCCAGCATAGGGATTCCAGGCCCGGCTTGCCAAGCATTGATTTATGGATTAATGAGGAGAAGATAATGAGTAAAGAGTACATAATTCCTGCGCGTTCAGGAATGAAAATTGATGTGAATAAAGATCAGTGTATAACAGTGATTGATATTGAAGGTGGTCAAGTGGTAGATTTTTTTGCCGAGGTGAGTGGAAATGCAGCGGAGTTTCTATCAACTGGAACCACGATGGACTGTAACGAATCTCTGAAACTGAAAGTTGGTAACAGTATTTATACCAATCTATACAATCCTATGATAAAGGTACTTTCTGATGATGTTGGAGAACACGATCTGCTTCATCCATGCTGCCGACCAGAGATGTATGACTTTTTCTATCATAATGGTGAAGGACACCCGAACTGCTTTGACAATATCAATAAAGCACTTGGAGAACAACATGCCATTATCACACCTGTTAATTTGTTTATGCATACAAAAATTAATACTAACGGCAGTATCTCAGTGGAAGAACCTGTTTCCAAACCAGGTGACAAAATTGTCTTAAAAGCACTCATGGATATTACACTTGGAGTTGCCGCTTGTAGTGTTTCTGAAAGTAAGTGCAATAGTAGAAAGTGTTCTCCTATTAAAATAATTGTTGATTAAAACTTTCAGAAGTCGACTTTTTCCTGCCCGGAGCGGACGAGTGGCATAGAGAGGATTATGTTACCGTTGGCGGCGAAACAGGACAGAGAGTGAGCGAACCGGCTCCAGGAAGAGAACCATAAAAAATATACCGCTGCCACCGGCAGCGGTATATTGCAATTCAGGCCAATATTCTATGGTATATAGTAAAAATCCTCTCCCGGCAGCTGTCCTCCCACAGACTTAGCATCCTGCTCATACAGCACGTTCAGGTATCCGCTCAGGGCAGATTTCATCTCCTCGCCGGTCAAGCACACGATATTGCACTTGGGCAGAGCCTTCTTGGCAATGGGGGCCTTTTCAACAATTCCTGCGGCTGCCACCAGCTCGGCGGTCTCGTCCACATGGTCCACTGCGTACTGGGTGGATTCCTTGTGGTCCTCCAGGAACATTTTCACAGGATCACGGTTCTCACGGAGGAAATCGCTGCGCACCAGGGTAACGCCAGTGACCAGCATGCTGCCGCTGCCGGCATTTAACAGGTTCCACTGCTCGGTCAGATCCAGCACCGGTTTCAACGCCTCGTTCTGGATACAGGCCGCGGTCACAAAGGGCTGGGGCAGGACGCCGATGGCCTCCGGGTTCTCCTTCAGCATGGAGGCAACCTCAGTGGCCTCGGACTTGAACTGGAGATCCACGTCAGAGGAAGCCAGGCCGTTCTCAGCCAGCAGATAGTTCATCACATACTCAGGGGTGGTGCCCTTGCCGGTCATGTACACGGTCTTCCCTTTTAAATCTGCCATGGAGGTGATGGAATCATCGGAAGCCACCACATAGAGCACGCCCAGTGTGTTGATGTCCAGGACGGTCACATAGCCCTTGGTCTTGTTGTAGAGCACGCTGGCCACATTGGCCGGAACCAGGGCGATGTCCAGGTCGCCGTTTGCGATCTTGCCCACCAGCTCATCGGCCGCGCCGGTCATGGTGAATTCATAGTGGTTCTCTGTCTCTCCCTTGGCGGCCTTGTCCATCAGGTACACTAGTCCCATGGAGGTGGGGCCCTTTAAAGAGCCGATGCGGACGCCGGCCTGGCAGTTGTCCCCGGAATTCGCCAGGGCCTGGGGGGCGGCGCTCTCGGAAACGGTGGTTTCAGCCTCGGCAGCCTCGGCGGCAGTTGTCTCGGCGGCGGTTGTCTCAGCGGCAGTTGTCTCAGCTGCAGTGGTTGCAGCCGCAGTTGTGGCGGCTGTCTGGCCGGAACCGCAGCCTGCCAGCAGAAGTGAGGCGGTTACAGCAGCAGCCATGATCATGGATACAGATTTTTTCATAATAAAAAGCTCCTTTCTTTCGGTCACTCATCCCGGGGAAGGCAAACGAAATACAGGAGCGCGTAACACATACAACGCAATAGAAAACCCGCAGGGCGGATCGCCATCTATGTATAATCAGACCTGTCTTCGCCTTCAGTCTCCACTTCAGGGTAAGAACAATAAATTTACTATAGCACAAAGCGGGGGGATTTGCCATAAAATTTTCATTTCTCCGGTCAGAATCATGTTGATATAAAGTTCACAATATGCGATAATAAAAGCATATTTTGGGTAAAAACCAATTGCACATATGCGGCCGGAAAGCCGCAGCTGCGTAAGCGCCTAAAGGACAGGTGCTGAGTGCTCATAACAAACCACTGCACTAAGTTTGTGAAAGACCTCACTAAGTGCCGGTGAAATGTATCGCACGTAAGCGGCCGAAATACGGCCTCTAAGTGCTCATAACAAGGAGGAATAAGGTATGAAAGTTACAATCTGTATAGGAAGTGCCTGTCATTTAAAAGGTTCCAGGGAGATCATTGAGAAGCTGCAGCGGCTGGTGAACCAGAACGGCCTTTCCGACAAGGTGGATTTAAACGGATCATTCTGCAGCGGCAACTGTGACCACGGTGTCTGTGTCACGGTTGAGGACCAGCTGTTTTCATTAAAACCGGACGATACAGAGGAGTTCTTTGCAAACGAGATAATGGGGAGACTGTAAAATGAGCATGGAGATCATTGATTTCAAAGCGACCAAATGTAAGCACTGCTACAAATGCGTCCGCTACTGCGAGGTCAAGGCCATCCAGGTCAAGGACGAGCGCGCTGTGATCATGCAGGACAAATGTATTCTCTGCGGCCACTGCCTGCGCATCTGTCCCCAGTCCGCCAAGACCTTAAACAGCGATCTGGCCAAAGTAAAACGGTACATAGCCGCAGGGGAGCGGGTGGTGGTCTCCATCGCTCCCTCCTACATGGGCCTGCTGAAGTACAAGACCATCGGCCAGGTGCGCGCGGCCCTGATGCGCCTTGGCTTTGAGGATGTGCGTGAGACCAGCGAGGGCGCGGCCTTTGTGACGGAGGAGTACGCCAGGCTGCTGGAGGAAGGCAGCATGGAGAACATAATCACCACCTGCTGTCCCAGTGTCAACGATCTGATTGAAATATATTATCCTCAGCTGATTCCCTATCTGGCCCCGGTGGTGTCCCCCATGGTGGCCCACGGCAAGCTGCTGAAGGAGGAGCTGGGGAGCCAGGTGAAGGTGGTCTTTTTAGGCCCCTGTATTGCTAAGAAGAAGGAAGCCATGGACCCGCGCCACAGCGACAGCATCGACGGTGTGCTGAACTTCAATGACATCAGCCAGTGGCTGGAGGAGGAAGAGATCGTAATCGGGGACTGCGAGGATAAGCCCTTTACCAGATTCGATCCCAGGGTTAACCGCCTGTACCCCGTGACCAACGGCGTAGTCAATTCCGTTCTGGCCACAGAGGCCCAGACCGACGGTTACCGCAAGTTCTATGTCCACGGCGTCCAGAACTGTATCGATCTGTGCAGAAGCATGGCCAGAGGCGAGATTAAAGGCTGCTTCATTGAGATGAATATGTGCGCCGGCGGCTGCATCAAAGGCCCCACGGTCAATGATGAGACCATCTCCCGATTTAAGGTGAAGCTGGATATGGAAGAGACCATTGCCAGGGAGCCGGTGGCCCAGGATGAACTGGAGCCGGTGCTGCGGGCAGTCTCCTTTGCCAAGCGGTTTGAGGACCACTCTCCCAGAGATCCCCAGCCTTCGGAGGAGGAGATCCGGGCCATTCTGCATATGACCAACAAGGTTCGTCCGGAGGACGAGTTAAACTGCGGCGCCTGCGGATATCCCACCTGCCGGGAGAAGGCGATTGCAGTGTACCAGCACAAGGCAGAGGTCAGCATGTGCATCCCCTTCATGCATGAGAAGGCGGAATCCATGGCTAACCTGGTGATGGAGACCTCACCCAATATTGTGCTGATTGTGGATGAAGATATGAAGATCAAGGAGTATTCCGACGTGGGCGAGAAGTATTTCGGCAAGACGCGGGCGGAAGCGCTTCAGATGTACCTTTATGAATTCATTGATCCCGTGGATTTCCAGTGGGTATTTAACACCCATCAGAACATACACGGCAAGCGTGTGAGCTATCCTGAGTACAAGATGTCCACGCTTCAGAATATTGTATACATAGAGCGGGAAAATGCCGTTCTGGCCACATTTATAGACCTGACCAAGGAGGAGGAGCAGGCCAGGGAAGAATATGAGAAGAAGCTGGAGACCATTGACCTGGCCCAGAAGGTCATCCACAAGCAGATGATGGTGGCCCAGGAGATCGCCGGTCTGTTGGGCGAGACCACAGCGGAGACCAAGACCACCCTGACCAAACTGTGCCATTCCCTGCTGGAGGACGGTGAGACCACCTACGCAGGCGGCGAGGAGGACCGGGTGATTCCCGACGTCCAGGTTGGCAGCGGAGCCGTGCCTCTGAGCGGTGTGATGACAGCCAAGGCGGCAGACCAGCCTGAACCTGCCAAGAAAGCCACCGGCTATGTCCATCTGGGAACCACCGGGAAGTCCGGGGGCGGCTACGTCAAGCTGGGCGCCAAAGATATAAAGCCGGGACAGGGCGGAGGTAAATAATGGGAATTACGGTAGACGTTGCATATAAAAGCCTGAATAAATATACCGAAATCCTGTGTGGGGACAAGGTGGAGCTTCTGCAGACTGCGGATTCCAACATTATGATTCTGGCGGACGGCATGGGCAGCGGCGTAAAGGCCAACATTTTATCCACACTGACCTCCAAAATCCTGGGAACAATGTTCTTAAACGGGGCCACTTTGGAAGAATGTGTGGATACCATCACTGAAACCCTGCCCATCTGCCAGGTGCGCCAGGTGGCATACTCTACCTTCAGCATCCTTCAGGTGTACCACAATGGGGACGCCTACCTGGTGGAATATGACAATCCGGGCTGCATATTCATACGGAACGGCAAGCTTATGACAATCCCGGAGAATTCCAGGGAATTCCAGGGAAAGAAGATCAATGAGTACCGCTTCCGCGTCCAGAAGGGCGATGCCCTGATTCTGATGAGCGACGGAACCATCCACGCGGGGGTTGGGGAGCTGCTGAATTTCGGCTGGCTCTGGCAGGACATAGCGGATTACGCGGTGCGCCAGTATGCCCTGACTGTGTCCGCCATGCGTCTGGCCACCTCCATCAGCCGGGCCTGTGACGAGCTGTACCAGTTCCGGCCGGGGGATGACACCACAGTGGCCTGCATGAGGATTGTAGACAGCAAGCCGGTGCACCTGATGACCGGCCCGGCCCGCAACCCTGAGGACGATGTGCGCATGGTTCACGAATTCATGAAGGGCGAGAACGCCAGGACCATCGTCTGCGGCGGAACCAGCGCCACCATTGTGTCGCGTGTATTAAATAAGAAGCTGGACGTTTCCCTGGACTATGTAGATCCCGAGATTCCGCCCATCGCATACATGGACGGCGTGGATCTGGTGACAGAGGGCGTGCTGACCCTGAACCGGGTGCTGCAGCTGCTGCGCCGGTATGTGAAGAACGAGACTGTGTCCGAGGAATTCTTCCAGGAATTGGATAAGCCCAACGGCGGTTCCATGGTGGCCAAGGTGCTGATTGAAGACTGCACGGAGGTCCATCTGTTTGTGGGCAAGGCAATCAACAGCGCCTATCAGAATCCGGGGCTGCCCTTTGATCTGGGTATCCGCCAGAACCTGGTGGAGCAGCTGAAACACGTGATTGAGGAGATTGGGAAGACTGTAACAGTTACATATTATTAAATTTTTAACAATTACATGTTTGTACCTTTTTTAAAACTTGCTTTTTCCAATGGGATATAGTAGATTTTGTATGATGGAAAAAAGGGCATAGTAAGAGGAGGATGAATGAATGGTAACCAATGATGCGACGATCCTGCGGTTAAAGCATGAAGTGTTGTACGCAGTAGCCAAGGCGGCGTGGGAAGGCGACCTGGAAAAGAAAGAACACGATATTCCCTACGACATTATTCCGGGTCCGCAGGCGACCTATCGGTGCTGTATTTATAAAGAGCGTGAAATCATCAAACAGAGGGTCCGCCTGGCGGAAGGAAAATGTCCCAAGGGCAAGAACTCTTCCAACGTAGTCCAGGTCATCAACGCGGCCTGCGAGGAGTGTCCCATCGCCGCTTATGTGGTGACTGACAACTGCCAGAAGTGCATGGGCAAGGCCTGTCAGAACTCCTGTAATTTCGGGGCCATCAGCATGGGCCGCGACCGGGCTTATATAGACCCTGCAAAATGCAAGTCCTGCGGAAAATGTTCCCAGGCCTGTCCATACAACGCAATCGCCCATCTGGAACGCCCTTGCAAGAAGAGCTGTCCTGTGGACGCCATTACATATGATGAGTACGGAATCTGTGAGATCGATGAGAAGAAGTGCATCGAGTGCGGCAACTGTGTACACAGCTGTCCCTTCGGAGCCATTGACTCCAAGACCTTTATGATGGATGTCATCAACCTGATCCAGGCAGGCAAGAAGGTGGTTGCCATGGTGGCTCCCGCCATAGAAGGCCAGTTCGGACCGGAGATTACCATGGCCAGCTGGAAGACCGCCTTAAAGAAGATCGGTTTTGCAGACATGGTTGAGGTAGGCCTGGGCGGCGATATGACCGCAGCCTATGAGGCCGACGAGTGGATGGAGGCATACAAGGAAGGCAAGAAGCTGACCACGTCCTGCTGCCCGGCATTTGTCAACATGATCAAGAAGCATTTCCCAATGCTGCTGGACAACATGTCCACCACCGTGTCTCCCATGTGCGCGGTATCCCGCCTGTTAAAGACCATGGACCCGGAGACTATCACTGTGTTCGTAGGCCCCTGTATTGCCAAGAAGAGCGAGGCCCTGGACTTAAACGTGAAGGACAACGCGGATTATGTGCTGAGCCTGGAGGAGGTCAACGCCATGATGCGCGCCAGGGGCGTGGAGCTGGAGCCGGAGGCCGCCGAGTACCAGGAGAGTTCCGTGTTCGGCAAACGCTTCGGCAATGGCGGCGGCGTGACTACCGCGGTGTTGGAGTGTATGGAGGAAGCCGGAGAGAGCGTGGACGGAATCAAGGTAGCCCGCTGCAACGGCGCCGTGGAGTGCAAGAAGGCCCTGCTTATGCTGCGCGTGGGCAAGCTGCCTGAGGACTTCGTGGAGGGCATGGCCTGTGAGGGCGGCTGCGTAGGCGGCCCCAGCAAACGCAAGGCTGTGAACGAGTTCAAGAAGGACAGAGACAGCCTGATCGCCAAGGCCGATGGGCGGAAGGTGAGGGAGAATCTGAAGAATTATCCTATGGAGAAGTTTTCTATGCATCGGCATTGATTATGGAGATTTAGGGGTGGAAGGGTACGCGGGCGGAGTTAGATTCATCCGCCCGCAGCCCCTGGCTCTCACCCACTGGGTATAAGACCGCCCGCTGACGCATCCAGGCGCGAGAAAAAGAAAAAAGACATCCGAAGGCTTAAGATTATACCTGGAACAAGAGGCATTGCTGCTTCCTCTGTTTCAGGTGAATTCACCATATTATGGGAACATCTTAAGCTATTGGAGGTCTTTTTTTG
>URUZ01000023.1 GCA_900551225.1 uncultured Clostridium sp. | reverse complement strand
AATATATTAAACGGTTAACATTTTATAAAAACTGATGTATGCTAAAACTACAAAAAATATTTGATATAACTTTAAAAAATATACAATAAGAATAAACATACTAGAATAAACTACAGCAAAAATACGGGAAAACATGTCTGAGCTAAAATGTCAACCGATATATATTTTTTAAGCTATATCAGGGAGAGAAATACTGTGGATTGAGGAAGGAGAAGAGACATGAGAAAAATGAAAAAGGCAGCTGCATTGTTGATGGCCGGAGTGATGGCATTTTCCCTGGGCGGCTGCGGGGGCGGCAATTCCGGCACAACAGGCGCGGCGGGATCACAGGGGACAGAGCAGGGCGGCGCAGGTCAGGACAGCGCAGCCCAGAGCAGCAAGGACGGGGCGGAGACAGCCGGAAAGAGTGTGAAATTCTGGATCAGCTCCGGCGCGGAGGATGACATCTACAGAGCCATGTTCCGGGATATAGAAGGGAAGCTGGGCGTTACGATTGTGGACGAATATTACTCCAAGGATGAGCTGGACAGCAAGATGCAGGTGTCCACTATTGCGGGTGACATGCCGGATGCCCTGATTGCCGATTATCTGCTGCTTCCCAATTACTGTGAGGCAGGGATGATCGCTCCCATTGACGAGTATATGACAGACGACATCAAGAGTGATCTTCTGAGCTCAGTTGTGGATGAAGCCACAGTGAACGGCCAGCTGGTTGCCGTAGCCCAGTTTGACGGCGGCATGGCCATGTGGGGCAACAAGGAAATGCTGGACAAGGCAGGTGTCAGGATTCCCGCCAGCTATAAGGAAGCGTGGGACAGGCAGGAATTCGAAGCAGCTCTGGCCGCGCTGAAGGACTCAGGAGTTGAGTATCCCCTGTATGTGCGCCAGAACAACCCCTCCACCATGTATTACACCTATATGCCGGTGATCAAAAGCTTTGGCGGTGACTATGCGGACCGTGACACCATGATGACGGAAGGGACTCTGGACGGGGAAGGGACCACCCAGGCCCTGGAGTATCTGACCTGGATGGTGGAACAGGGCTATATCAATCCAACCTGTGACTATGACGATGCATTTGAGACCCGCAAGGAGAGCGCCCTCTCCCTGGTGGGCCACTGGAAATACACCAACTATAAGGACGGCATCGGCGAGGACAACCTGGTTCTGATTCCTATTCCAGATTTTGGGAACGGCGTATATACCTGCTCTGGTTCCGTGGTGTGGGCTATGACCAGCGGAGCAAAGGAGAATGGCAGCGCGGATGTGGTATGGCAGATCATGAAGGCTGCCATGGAGCCGGATAATATCGAGAAAGTAGTGTCCATCAACGGCGCAATCCCCGCTAGAAAGTCCGTGATGGACAGCATTCCCCAGTACCAGGAGGGTGGAAAGCTGTACTTATACCGTGAGCAGCTGGAAGCTGGCATTTCCTATCTCCGTCCCTTTACATCAGCCCATATGACCATCTATGATCAGATGAAAGCCGTATACGGTGACATTTTTGCCGGCGCGGATGCCGCTGAAAGCCTGAAAAATGCTTCTGCTGCAATTGATGAGATCATCAGTGAGAACGGCTGGGGAGCGCAATAGTCCATTTCCGGCGCACAGCCGGCAGGCATCATTTTTCAAACGCCCTGGCGGATGGCCTCCGCCGGGGTATTTTTAGAATTGGAGGCATCATGTTGAGTATGAATAGAAAACCAAAATCACACAGCCTGCATGAGGGGCAGGTGAAAACCGCATGGCTGTTCTGTGCGCCTGCGATTATTCTGGCCGGTATCTTTATGGTCATACCGTTTTTTATGTCAGTGGGCTACTCCTTTACCAATCGGATGCTGGTGCCGAAGGCCGGAATGAGGACTGCTTTTAATGGGCTGCAGAACTACATAAAGGTTTTTACCAGCGCCACGACCCTGACTTCATTTAAAAATACATTTGTATACGCCCTGATCGTTGTGCCTGCCACATTGCTTTTGGCCACAATGCTGGCGATTATGGTGAACAGGCAGCTGCGCGGCGTCAAGGTCTTCCGCATGATCTACTTCAGCCCCCAGGTGGTGACAATGACGGTTGTAGCGGTGGTGTGGTCCTTTATCTTTTCAGCCGACAGCGCGGGTATCATGAACTCCACCCTGCAGTTCTTCGGCATTCCGGCCCAGCGCTGGCTGCAGGACCCCAGGCTGTCGCTGCTGTGTATTGCCATCATGTATATATGGCAGAATCTGGGACTTCAGATGCTGATTATTCTGGGGGGCCTGCAGTATGTCTCTGAGGACCTGTACGAGGCGGGAATGATGGACGGCTGCAACAGCTGGAACAAATTCTGGCATATTACGGTGCCCTGCCTGAAGAATACACTGGTATATGTGTTTATCTCCACCACCATCAATGCGTTAAAACTGTTTACACAGGTGTACGTACTGACGGGCGGAGGACCCCAGGGTTCCACCACGACAGTGGTATATCAGCTGTACAAGGCGGGATTTATCAATGGGCAGCTGGGCTACTCGTCTGCCATATCCGTTGTATTTTTCATCCTGGTATTCGTCATTTCACAGATTCAGAAGAAAGTATTGGAGGACTGATCTATGCATACAGCAATGTCGAAACAAAGAAGAGTCATTATGACGTTTCTGATGTATCTGGGCTATGTGGCCATTGCATTTGTCTTTATTGCCCCAATCATCTACCTGTTTGTGTCCGGATTTAAAAATGATACCCAGATTGTAACGGATATGTCCACATACAAGGCATTTCTTCCGGTGGGGGAGCTGACATTTGACAACTTCAGGACCATTATCTCCAAGGTGCATTTTATGAAGTTTTTTAAAAACTCCGTGGTGGTGGCTGTGATTGACGTGTCCCTGTGCACGGTGATCAATGCCATGGTGGGATATGCCCTGGGGCTGCTGGATTTTAAGGGGAGAAGGACCATTATCTCAATCGTGCTGGCCCTCAGCATCATCCCCACGGAAGCTATTATCATCAACCGTTTTATTGTGGCTTCGAAGATTGGGATACTGAACTCCTATCTGGGCCTGGCTCTGCCAAGCGTGGCTTACCCTATGTACATGTACCTCTATTATAACCATTTTAAGGGGATGCCCAAGGAGCTGATGGAGGCGGCTATTGTGGACGGGGCCAGCTACTCTAAGATATTCTGGAGTATTATGATTCCGCTCTCCAAGCCAATTCTTTCCACTGTGGCCATTATGGCATTTATCCGCGCCTGGGGGGATCTGCTGTGGCCCACGCTGGTTACCAGGGACGAGACCTACAGGACCCTGCCCCTTGCGCTGCGGGCGCTGTCCAATGACGTGTATATCTATTGGGGGCAGATCTTTGCGTTCTCCAGCCTGATGGTGCTGCCGGTCCTGATTATATTCTTGATTTTCCAGAAGCAGTTTGTATCTTCGCTGACAACATCTGGGATAAAGGGGTGATGAAATGATTCGTTTACAATATCTGGGAACAGGGGCGGCGGAAGGGTATCCGGGGCTGTTCTGTGAGTGCAGGGGCTGCAGGCTGGCCAGACAGCTGGGCGGCAGGAATATCAAAGCCAGAAGCTGCACCCTGGTCAATGAGGACACCATGATCGACCTGTCGCCGGATCTCTTCGGACAGAGCATCCGTTTCGGAGTTGCACTTTCTAAAATCCGGCATCTGGTGGTGACTCACACCCACGCGGATCATCTGAATCTGGAAGCCGTATGCCTGCGGGCGAAGGCAGGAGCCACGATTCTGCCGGATCTGCGGGAGGAGGAGAACTATCTGGATATATATGGAAGTGACGCGGTAGGCCGGGCTGTGTTTAAGGCGCTTGAAGAGAAGCCGCACACTGATCGGGATAGAATCCATTTCCATCAGGAGACGGCCGGGCAGGCGTTTAAGGCCGGGGAGCTGACATTTATCCCCTTTCCGGCCAACCACAGACAGGATGAAACCTGCTACATTTACGGGGTGACGGACGGTGAGCGCTGGCTGCTGTACGCCAACGACACGGGAACCCTGCCGGAGGAGGCGCTGGAGCAGATCCGTTCTCTGGGTATCCGCTTTCATGCGGTGAGCATGGACTGCGGGAGAGGGACGCTGCCCGGGGACGGACATATGGGAGTTAAGGAAAATATGGAACTCAGGGAGCGGCTGCGGGAAATGGGGGCGGTCTGCGGGGATACGAAATACTATCTGAACCACCTCTCCCACATGAGCGGGATCATCCATGACGAACTTCAGGAGCTGATGGGGCCGGAAGGATTTACCGCTGCTTATGACGGGATGGTCATCCAGGTCTGAGTCTGATTGAACTGGAGGGGGTTTTGTGGTATAATACCGCGTATGAAGCAGAACAGGAGGAGATGAGCGTGGCCACTATTAAGGATGTGGCGGAGAGGGTGGGGATAACGCCTACCACTGTTTCGCGCATATTGAATAATCGCGGGTATATCAGCGATAAAACAAGACAAAAGGTTTATAAAGCCATGGAGGAGCTGGACTACCAGCCCAATGAGGTGGCGCGTTCTCTTTCGAAGAAGCATACCAATTGTATTGGGATTGTGCTTCCGTCCATCAAGCATCCGTTTTTCGCGGAGGTGCTCAGCTGGCTGGAGTTCTATGCAGCGGACAGAGGATATAAAATCATGGTCTGCAACTCCCAGGAGGACAAGGCCAAGGAGATGGAGTACATCGACCTGCTTAAATCCAACCGCGTGGCCGGCATCATATTCTGCACGCGCTCCGGGAAAATCGAGAAGAATCTGGATGCCGTGTGTCCCATCATTGCCTTTGAGCGGGAGGCATCCGAAGGGATTCCCACAGTGATCTGCGACAACTACCAGGGCGGAACGCTGGCCACCAAGTGCCTTTTGGAGGCAGGCTGCAGACAGCCGGTGGTGCTCAGCGGCACCAAGAACCTGCATTTGCCCGCTGATTCCAGGGAGGAGGCATTTCTGGATTCCTGCAGGGAGGCAGGCGTACAGGGAAGGGTGTTCAACACCAGTGAGATGCAGTTCAACGAACAGAACTATGAAAAATGGATAGAAGAGATCCTGCGCAGCCATCCGGGAACAGACGGCATCTTCGCAACCAGCGATGTGATTGCCGCCCAGGTGATCCGCGTCTGTCACCGGATGAAGCTGAGAGTGCCTGAGGACATCAGCCTGGTGGGATTTGACGACGTGGAGATCGCCGCTCTGACCTGCCCGTCCCTGACCACGGTCCATCAGCCCATTGAGCAGATGTGCGACTATGCCATAGACGTGATTGTGAGAAAGCTGCGGGGAGAGACGATTCCCAGGAAGATTGTGCTGCCCGTTACGCTGGTGGAGAGGGAATCTGTTAAAACGGCCCACCGGTAATCCGTCCGCATCTGCGCCGGAAATCCGAATGGGAATTGACAAATCCCAAAAAGTAGCGTAAAATCGAGCTACACAAAGAAAAAATCCGTTCCTTATGGTTATAGGATATCGTATTTATATGATTGATAACAGCGAAGAAGGGGAATAGTAAGTGGACGAACGTCACAGAGAGAGGGCCAATGGTGGGAGGCCTTTACGTCAACGGATGCTGAACCGGCCCTGGAGCTTTGTATGATGAATGCAACGTAGATCCGGCGTTAACGGAAATAAGAGAGAGTTTCCAATATTTGGAAGCTAACTTGGGTGGTACCGCCGAGCTGCTCGGTCCCATGCGTCGATGTTATAACGTATTGGGACCGGGTGGCTTTTTTGTTATAGAACTTAATTGAATGCAGATACAGAAAGGAAACAAAATCATGGCAAACGACAAGAAAATGGTAGAGGCCATCACATCCATGGACGTGGATTTCGCCCAGTGGTACACGGATGTGGTTAAGAAGGCAGAGCTGTGCGATTACGCCAGCGTCAAGGGATGTATGGTGATTAAGCCCGCGGGCTACGCGATCTGGGAGAATATCCAGGGAGAGCTGGACCGCCGCTTTAAGGAGACTGGCGTGCAGAACGTATACATGCCCCTGTTTATTCCTGAGAGCCTTCTGGAGAAGGAGAAGGATCACGTGGAGGGATTCGCGCCCGAGGTTGCCTGGGTGACCCAGGGCGGGCTGGAGCCGCTGCAGGAGAAGCTGTGCGTGCGGCCTACCTCCGAGACCTTGTTCTGCGATTTCTACTCCAAGGATATCCACTCCTACCGGGATCTGCCCAGGGTATACAACCAGTGGTGTTCCGTGGTGCGCTGGGAAAAGACCACACGTCCCTTCCTGCGTTCCAGAGAGTTCCTGTGGCAGGAGGGCCACACCGCCCACGCAACCGCTGAGGAGGCCCAGGAGCGCACCGTGCAGATGCTGAACGTTTACGCTGACTTCTGCGAGCAGGTGCTGGCCATCCCTGTGGTGCGCGGCCAGAAGACCGACAAGGAGAAATTCGCGGGCGCGGAGGCCACCTACACCATCGAGTCCCTGATGCATGACGGCAAGGCCCTGCAGTCCGGCACCAGCCACAACTTCGGCGACGGCTTCGCCAAGGCATTTGAGATCCAGTATGCGGCCAAGGACAACACGCTGCAGTATGTGCACCAGACCTCCTGGGGGATGACCACCCGCATGATCGGCGCCATCATCATGGTTCACGGCGATGACAACGGCCTGGTTCTGCCTCCCAGAATCGCTCCTGTCCAGATCATGATTGTACCTGTTCAGCAGCATAAGGAAGGCGTGCTCGACAAGGCGTTTGAACTGAAGGAGCGCCTGACAAAGGCAGGTTTTGCGGTAAAGGTGGACGATTCCGAGAAGAGTCCCGGCTGGAAGTTCGCTGACTGCGAGATGCGCGGAATTCCCCTGCGCGTGGAGATCGGCCCCAAGGATATGGAGAAGAACCAGGCAGTTCTGGTGCGCCGTGACAACCATGAAAAGACATTTATCAACCTGGATGAGCTGGAGGCGCAGACAAGGGAGATGCTGGATACCATCCAGAACGACATGCTGGAGAAGGCCAGAACCCACCGCGATGCCCACACCTACACAGCCACTGAGTGGGATGAGTTCGTGGACACCATTAACAACAAGCCCGGCTTTGTGAAGGCCATGTGGTGCGGCTGCCAGGAGTGCGAAGATAAGATTAAGGAAGAGACTGCCGCAACCTCCCGCTGCCTGCCCTTTGAACAGGAAATGCTGTCCGACAGATGCGTCTGCTGCGGAAAGCCTGCCACCAAGATGGTATACTGGGGCCGTGCGTATTAATTGATAAAGGAAGTAACATGGATATTAGAATTCCGGCTCCTGTGGAGCAGATCATTGCAAAATTGAATCAACACGGCTATGAGGCATATATTGTGGGCGGCTGCGTCCGGGATATGCTTCTGGGCCGTGAGCCGGGGGACTGGGATATCACCACCAGCGCCCTGCCCGGCCAGGTGAAGGAGATTTTCCGCCGGACCATTGACACCGGAATCCAGCACGGGACGGTGACGGTGATGACAGGCAGCACGGGCTATGAGGTGACCACCTACCGCATCGACGGGGAGTATGAGGATGGCCGCCATCCCAGCAGCGTGTCCTTCACCCCCAACCTGACCGAGGACTTAAAACGCCGGGACTTCACCATCAACGCCATGGCCTGCAACGGCAGCGCTGGGATTGTGGATGAATTCGGCGGGCAGGAGGATTTAAAACGCCGGGTGATCCGCTGTGTGGGCCGGCCCATGGACCGGTTTACAGAGGATGCCCTGCGGATTCTGCGGGCGATCCGGTTCTCCGCCCAGCTGGACTTCTCCATCGAGGCGGAGACCTATGAGGCCATCCGCGTCATCGCCCCCAACCTGTCCAAGGTGAGCAAGGAGCGCATCCAGGTGGAACTGACTAAGCTGCTGTTGAGCAGCCATCCGGAGCGGATGGCAATGGTCTATGAGACAGGGATCAGCCCTTATGTGTCAGGGGCGTTTCATGAGGCGTATGGGACTGGGGCGCTTTATAGGGCGGAGACTGGAGCCGCGGACGAAAGCCGGGAGATGCCTGCGTCCATACCGGGAGTAACCAGCGCCATACCGGGGATTCCCGCCGCGGAACCGGGAATCCCGGCCGCCGAATCGGGAATCCCCACCGCCATACCGGAAATCCCCACCGCAATACCGCCCCTGAAACACCTGCGCTGGGCCGCATTCCTGCGGGGAGTCTCCCCGGAGCAGGCGGCGGAGGTGCTGAAGGATCTGAAACTGGACAACGACACCATCTACCAGGTAAAAACCCTGGTTGGGCTGCTGCATCAGAAGCTGGAGCCGTATAAGCCGGCGCTGCGCCGGGTGATGAGCCCGCTGGAGCCAAGGCTCTATGACGAACTTCTGGAGCTGAAGCTGGTACTGGCCGGCAGCTGCGGGCCGGACGCAGCGGAAATGCGAGAGCCTGCGGGCGGGCCGGATGCAGCGGATATGCGGGTTCGCCCGGGTGTGCTGGATTCAGCGGATATGCCGGAGTCTACAGAGACGCTGGTAGAGATCCGCCGCCTCAGCCAGGAGATCCGCCGGGACGGCGACTGCCTGACACTGAAAATGCTGGCCCTCTCAGGCCATGATCTGATGGAGGCCGGAGTGAGGCCGGGCCGGGCGGTGGGACAGACGCTGCAGCGCCTGCTGGAGCTGGTTTTGGATGATCCTGGCCGCAATACACGAGAATATCTGTTGCAACATCTGAAATAATCATTTATAATAATTGTTGGGGTTCGAGTATCATAAAAAAGCGAACGAAAATTATAATCAGGCAGGTGGCAGATGCCCCTGTACATCACAAGGAGGGTATTAAAATGAACATTCTCAGTACAGACAAAGCACCAGGTGCAATCGGACCGTATTCCCAGGGATTTGAGGTAAACGGTTTTGTATTTACTTCCGGACAGATTCCGGTAAACCCAGCTGACGGCTCCGTTGCTGACGGAATCGAAGGACAGGCAGAGCAGAGCTGCAAGAATGTTGGCGCTATCCTGGAAGCCGCAGGCTGCAGCTACGACAACGTATTCAAGACCACCTGCTTCCTAGCAGATATGGGCGATTTTGCAGCATTTAACGAAGTGTATGCAAAGTATTTCACCTCCAAGCCAGCCAGAAGCTGCGTAGCAGTAAAGACCCTTCCAAAGGGCGTTCTGTGCGAGATCGAAGCAATCGCAGTTAAATAATTCCTGCATACCCCTCGGGGAAATGTGGAATAATGGACGTAAGAGAAGCCGCATCGCCTTACAAAAAGGTAAGGACTGCGGCTTTTTAAATACTTTTGGGAAAGGAATGTCTGCAGATGAGGAAAATGTTTTCTGATTGGAGAAAATGGGTCAAGAGGCTCGCATGTCTGGCTGCGGCCGGGCTGATCATGCTATTTGGAATCAACGCCTATGTTAAGGGGTCGGTGAAGGACCGGATTCTGACGCCCCAGGAGGCCGAGGATCTGGATGATGTGGACTGCATCCTGATTCTGGGCTGCGGCGTGCGCAGTGATGGGACGCCCTCGGGCATGCTGAGCGACCGTCTGCAGCAGGGCATTTCCCTGTATGATTCCGGGGCTTCGGACCGGCTTCTGATGAGCGGGGACCATGGGCGTGAGGACTACGATGAGGTGAACCTGATGAAGGAGATTGCCATGGATTCGGGCGTGCCCTCGGAGAACATTTTCATGGATCACGCAGGATTTTCCACCTATGAGAGCATGTACCGGGCCAGAGACATTTTCCAGGCAAAGAAGGTGCTGGTGGTGACCCAGAAGTACCATATGTACAGGGCCCTCTATGATGCGAGGAGACTGGGGCTGGATGCCTACGGCGTGGCGTCCGATCCCAGGCGGTACGGCGGCCAAAAGATCCGGGACGCCCGGGAAATGCTGGCCAGGGTGAAGGATGTGCTCTATACCATCGCCAAGCCTGAGCCTACTTATCTGGGGGATGCCATCCCAGTTAACGGAAATGGGGACGCAACCAACGACAAGATGAAAGTAAATATTTCCCATTAAGTTCAAAACGCCCCGGCCGGAATCTGGAAATGATCCCGGCCGGGGCGTTATCGGCATATAAAAACCTGATTACAGTTTTACAAAATAGCTGGCGTCTTTTTTGCAGACAGGGCAGATATAGTCATCCGGAAGGGTGTCCGACTCTAAAATGTAGCCGCAGACGGTGCAGCGGTAACCCACTACTTTCTCCGTCTCCTTCTGGTAGGAAGGTGCGCTTGGAGGCGTGGTGCCGTTCTTTTTGAGATGGTAGTTGGCGTAGGTCAGAGGCGCGGTGCTGTCCATGGCTTCCGCCTCCACAACCTCGGCTACAATGAGCACGTGGGTGTCAACATCCGTGGTGGATACCACCTTGCAGGTGAAGCGTGCGCATGCGCCCTTGGTGGGGTAGGGGTTGTTCAGGCTGTCCCGTTCCTGGGCAATTCCTTCGAATTTGTCCACGTCACGGCTGCACTGGAAGCCGAACCTGCGGATCTGGTCCATGGACACATCGTCAGACAGAACCACAGCGGAAAATGCGCCGGACGCCTGGATGAGTTTCAGTGTCTCGTTGTTCTTGTTCAATGCGATGGACACCCGGGCCGGCTCGGCGGTAACCTGGGTCAGTGTGTTGATCACACATCCGGCGTTTTTGCCGTCTGCGCTGGTGGAAACGATGTAAACTCCGTAGCTTAATTTGAAAAATGCTTTTGCATCCATAGTGTAACTCTCCCTTTCTTGATTGAAATGATGGTGTTGTTGGTTGCTGCCCTCAATAAGATATATTATGTACTATGATGGGAGTATATCATACATTTTTGATAAAATCAATAATAATTACTATTATTATAAGAGGGGAAAATCTGAAAGCTTTATAGCAGTAAAAAGGAGTTGCTGTTATAATGAAAGAAAAATGGTGGGGGATATAGCCTTTCCTCCGCCGCCTTGGTACAATAAAGTAAAATCCAATAATAGGGCGGAAACGAATATGGCAAATTTAAAGTCAGACCAGTCAGAGGGGCAATCCACTTTGAGCTATTATAACAATAACGCAGGGCAATTCGTCTCGGGTACGGTGGATGTGGAATTTCAGGAGACACAGGAGCGGTTTTTGAAGTACCTGGACCGCGGCAGCAGGATTCTGGACCTGGGCTGCGGCTCTGGGCGGGACACGAAGTATTTTCTGGACAGGGGATATCAGGCTGCGGCCACCGACGGCTCTGAGGAGCTGTGCAGAATCGCTTCTGATTATACAGGGATTCCTGTGGCGTGCAGGCTGTTCCAGGAGCTGGATGAGATCCAGGAGTACCACGGAATCTGGGCCTGCTCCTCCATACTCCACTTAAACAGGGCGGAGCTGGCGGATGTGATGGGGAAGATCCGCATTGCCCTCAGGCCTGGGGGAGTCCTCTATACGTCCTTCAAGTACGGTGAGTCTGAGGGACTCAGAGGCGGGCGCTATTTTACAGATATGACGGAGAAAACGCTGGAAACACTGCTGGTGGAGGTGCCGGGATATGAGGTCAGGGAGCTCTGGGTGACGCCGGATGTGAGGCCGGGGCGGGAGACGGAATTCTGGCTGAACGTGATTTTGCAGAGGGTGGATGCCGGGGACGGTGTGCGGGATGCCGGGGACGGTGTGCCACAAACCGGCCACAGAGAGGGGGAGGTTCATCATGAAACGTTTTGATTCCCACATCCACTATGCGGCCACACTGGGCGACACGGTGCTTGAGAGCATATTGGAACAGTCTGAGACAGCTGTCTGCGCGTTACAGTGCATCCACCAGCAGGGGATTTGCTCCACGGTGCCGGACACGCTGCGCTATAAGGCGTCCAGACCCCGGGGGACGGTGTACGTCCAGGGCAGCCTGGAGCGCAGCGCCTACGTGATCTATGAGCATGACAGCAAAGGGCTGGGGGACAGCCTGGTGCGGCAGACCAGGGCACTGCTGAGGGCGGGCTGCGACGGCGTCAAGCTGTTGGAGGGCAAGCCGGATATCCGGCGGGCATTTCCTGTACCGGATTTTGACAGTCCTGCATGGGAACCCTTCTGGGAGCTGGCGGAGAGCCATGAGATTCCCCTCACCATGCATGTAAATGACCCGGAGGACTTCTGGGATGAGACAAAGATCAATCCCTACGCCCGGTCGGCGGGGTGGTTCTATGGGCCGGAGACGATCAACAATGAGGAGCAGTACAGGCAGATGGACCAGGTGCTGAGACGGCATCCGGGACTGAAGTTTCAGCTGGCCCATTTTTATTTCTTCTCTGCCCAGCTTCCTCGCATGGCGGAGCTTATGCGTACATACCCCAATGTGCGGATCGACCTGACGCCGGGCATTGAGCTGTATATCAATCTGGCCCGGGATATCAGCGGCGCCCGGGATTTCTTCAATGAGTTTTCCGGCCGGATTCTCTACGGCACGGACATAGGAGGCCGGGCCACAATCGCCCTGCCGCCCCGCCCCATCGATGTGCAGGAATCCATGGCCAGAGTGCGGGTCATCACGGAATTTCTGGAGCGGAGGGGAACATACACGCTGGTGCCGGACGGCA
Organism: uncultured Clostridium sp.; assembly: GCA_900551225.1. Classification (GTDB taxonomy): domain Bacteria; phylum Bacillota; class Clostridia; order Lachnospirales; family Lachnospiraceae; genus Enterocloster. The sequence goes on along the minus strand of URUZ01000023.1, from coordinate 11,628 downwards.
GTTATCTGTTCAGCATTGACCCGGAACCAATGGAGGGACTGGGGCTGCCGGAGGACATGCTGCAGCGCATCTATTATGATAATGCGATTCAGTTTTTCGGGAAATCACCTAGAGAGACAGATCTGGAATTTACAGAGTATCTAAGAAAAGAATACAAAAAAGGAATTGACAAGTAGGAGGTAGATTTCATGAATGGATACCAGTTGAAAATCACAATTAAAGGAAGCAAACCGCCTATCTGGCGCCGGGTGATCGTGCCGGAAAAAATCTCATTTTACCAGCTTCACCAGACCATCCAGCAGGCATTTGGCTGGTACGACTGCCACCTGCATGAGTTTGAATTCCCGGCGGCCAGAATCCGCGTTGTGGACCCAAGGGATGATGAGGGGGACAGTATGGATCTGTTTGATACATGGGAGATCTGGAGTGAGAAGGAGCTGATTGACCATTTATTGGAGGAATATCCCCGTTTTGCCTATAACTATGATTTCGGCGACTACTGGGAACACCAGATCCTGATGGAGAAGGTGGTGGAATATCCCCAACGTTTCCCCACAGTGGTAAAATATAAGGGGGACAACCTGCCTGAGGACTGCGGGGGCATCTGGGGCTATTATGAAATGCTGGAACGGCTGGAGAAAGAGCCGGAGAATGAGGAGCTGCGCCAGTGGGCGGATTGCCAGGAAATGAAAGCATTTGACATGAAATCGGTCAACAGCATCATGGAAACGGACCTGGTGTTTAAGCCGGGGAAAAAGCGGGCGAAGAAGAAAAAGAGCGAGCCCGGCAGAATCGGTAATCCGGAGGAACTTGAGAACAGTATGAGAGGGGTTATAGCGCGTTTTGAGTCTGAGCTGGCCCGGTTTCAGAGTATGTACAGTACAGACAGTTTACATGAGATGTACCAGCAATATGATAAGGATGAACTGAAACGCCTTGCAAAGCTGCACCATTTGACGGGATATTCAGGAATGAACAAGAACGCGCTGATTCAGAACCTGGCAGAGCATATCCAGAAAAAGGAAGTCATGGAGCGGTATTTCAGGTGTGCCAGTGATGTGGAGATTCAGGTGTTTGAGAAGGCGGCTGCCCAGGCGGGCACGCCCTATGACCAGGATGAGGAGGACTGCCAATACCTGCATTTCGGCGGATACTATGGCCTGACGGATACCGGGGTAGTGGTGGTGGCGCCCACCGTGGCCCAGGCTTATCAGGCCATCAGCACAGAGAAGTTCCACAAGGCCAGAAAACGTACCTATCTGGTCTGGGCGTATATGACCGCGGCACTGTATCTGTATGGGGTGACTACGGATGAAGAGATTGCAGCCATATTCAACCTCTATGAGAGCGATATTCTGACCATTGCGGAGCTGCACAGCATATTCCGCGAAGTTCAGGGGCTGCGCTGCGATTACAAATACAAGAACGGGTATTTCCTTGAGACGGAGCTGGAGGAGGATGACAGCTACCATTTAGTGCTGAAGAACCGGGAAGGGAAGAAAGCTTTTATTCCTTCCAGGGAGTTGGTTATGGAGATTGCTGAATTGGGTCTCAGCGAGCCTCGCAGGCAGCTGGGGCCGTGGGTTGATTTTATCGGCTCCATAGATGACACGGACCCGATGACGGCCTTTGGGGCGGTAACGGTGATCCACCACATGATCCGCCTGGGGTGCAGGCCCCAGGACGTGATGGACATGCTGCAGGAAGCCGGGATACTGCTGGAGACAGAGGAAGAAATGAGGGAATTTGGCGAGGTGCTTCAAAACACATGGAACCGGACCAGGATGATCTCCAATTACGGTTTTACCCCGGAGGAGCTGTCGCCCGCCGCCCTGCATTCCAAAATGGACGGTCCCTGCCCATGCGGCAGCGGAAAGCGCTACAGGCAGTGCTGCGGAAGAACGAAGAAGGAGTAATCATTGAGAGACATGGATCACAGAACCGGAAATGGGCGGGTGCCGGAGATCTGCCTCATAGCGCCGTCCCAGTCCCTGGCGGACTTGACCAGGCAGGCTGCCCGGGACCGGGGGCTGGAAATGGGAATTTACGTTGCTGTTCTGGATGAGGGGCTGAAGCTGGCGGAGGATCTGACCCGGCGCGGGGCCAAAATCTTCGTCAGCAGAAAGGGGACAGCGGAACTGCTGGTCCAGAACCATTACACAGTGGCGAAGATCAGCACCACGCTCAACGATTACCTGCGCCATCTGCGGATACTGAAGGAACATCCGGGCAAGATGGTGATTGTGGAACATGTGGGATTCCTCAAGGAGCTGAAGCTGCTCTGCCAGTATCTGGGCGTGGAGAACACCATGATACTGGGCTACCAGAACGCCACGGAATACGAGGCCTGCGTGCAGAAAGCCCTGGCCGGCAACGCCACCTGTTTCATGGGCGGGGGCGCCTCCCTCCCCTATGAGGCTAAACGCCACGGCATCCCTTACACAGTTGTGGAGAATACCTATGAGTCCGTCAATATCGCCCTGGACGCGGCGGTGCAGCTGCTGGGCGTGCAGAAGCGGGAGGGGGAGAAACAGAAGGAGTACAAAATCCAGCTGGAAAAATATGTAACTCTGGTGAACTACACCCATGACGCCATCATCAATGTAGACGGGGACGGCATCATTTCCATTATGAATACAGAGGCGCGGAACATGTTCCGCCTGCCCGGGAAGGTTCTTGGACAGGATATCCGGAGTCTGTTCCCTGAACTGGATTTTGACAGCTTCCGGCAGTCGCCCATGCAGGAGATCAACCGGATTATCAATATCAGGAACCAGCTGGTGTCCGTGAACAGGATTCCTATTGTTATCAACAGGCAGTTCGAGGGCGCCATTTACTTTTTCCGGAGCGTTAAGAGTATCCAGAAAAATGAACAGAACATCCGCCTCCAGCTTCACCAAAAGGGGCTGACGGCGAAATACCGCTTCCAGGACATACTGGGCGCCAGCGCCAGCATTGAGCGTGTGAAAATGATTGCGGACAGCTATGCCAAGGCTGATTCCTCGGTCCTGATCACAGGGGAGACGGGAACCGGAAAGGAGCTGTTTGCCCAGAGCATACACAATAGCAGCAGAAGGAAAAACGGCCCGTTTGTGGCCGTCAACTGCGCGGCCCTTCCCAAGGATCTGTTAAGCAGCCAGCTCTTTGGATACGAGGAGGGGAGCTTCACCGGCGCGGTCAAGGGAGGCAAGGCCGGCATCTTTGAGCTGGCCCACGGCGGAACCATCTTCCTGGATGAGATTGGGGAGATTCCGGAAGAGACCCAAATCCAGCTGCTGCGGGTACTGCAGGAGAAGGAGGTGCGCAGGCTCAGCAGCGACAAGGTGATTCCCATTGACGTGCGGGTGATCTGCGCCACCAACAAGCATCTGGCCGGGGAAGTCAGGGAGAAACGTTTCCGGATGGATCTGTTCTACCGGATCAATGTGCTGAAGCTGGAGATTCCGCCGCTGCGGGAGAGGCGGGAGGACATTCCGCTGATTGTGGAGCATTTTCTGGACAGCTTCTGCGGCGGGGAACGGGTAAATGAAGTGAAACGGAAGATGGAACCGCTGTACGGCCAGATGATGGAGTACAGCTGGCCGGGCAATATCAGGGAACTGCTGGGGGCCGCCGAGCGCATCGCCATTCTCCTGGAACAGGACTTCCCCATGGACATTGACGTGCACATGATGATGGAAGATTTCGGCGAGACCGCGGTAGTAGCGGACCCATCTGAAGGGACAGCCAGGTCCATAACAGAGTACCGGCGGGAGGACCTGGTGAGCGCATTGAAAAAATGCGGGTATCAGAAGAAGAGGACGGCAGAGTATTTGGGGGTGTCTAGGAGTACGTTGTGGAGGTTGTTGAAGAGGTATGGGATTGGCTTAGATAGAGACAACAAAATCTGATAAAAAAATTTTAAAATAATTTATAGAGGTGAGTTTTGTGAGCTGTGTATCATTTTCTTTAAAAGTACATACAATACTGTAAAGCAAAACATTGACTTTTGCTTTACTGCGTGGTAAACTAAAATTATGAAGAAAGGGGTGATATCTATGGCACAAACAATGGTTAATTTCCGCATGGATGAAGATTTAAAAAAAGGTATGGAACAAGCTTGCAAAGAAATGGGACTTTCAATGACAACCGCCTTTACCATGTTTGCATCCAAAGTTAGCAGAGAAAAAAGAATACCGTTTGAGGTTTCAGTTGACCCATTCTATTCTGAAAGTAATATGAATTATTTGCGCTCTATTGTCGCTGATATTGAATCTGGGAAGGCTAAACTGGTAGAGCACGATTTGATAGAGGATTGAGTGCATGAGATTATTTTGGGAAGAAAAAGTATGGAAAGAATATTGCGAGTGGCAAACTGAAGATAAAAAAACATTAAAGCGAATTAACTCTATTATTAAAGATGTACTAAGAGGCACCTTTGATGGTATTGGTAAGCCTGAACCACTCAAAGACAATTTGAGAGGATGGTGGAGCAGAAGAATTGAAGAAACAAGTTTATTGCGAAAAAGAAGATGCGATTATTATTGCATCTTGCAAAGGGCATTATAATGGTTAAGAACAGGCGTGAGTGATTCCGCCTGTTCTTTTAATATTTTTGTGGTGGTCTTGACATGGGTATGTAATCCAAAACTGGAATCACCAGAGGAAAATCCAACGATCGGTATTATACTATGTAAGAATAAGTAGAAATTTTCATATCTATAATAGTTTCAAAACGTTTCAAGCTAGCGTCTCTGACACGCGAAACATGAAACGTTTTTTGCGTATTCAGAGCGAAATTCTATCATTTTTTACGATATTTGGGACCTGCACATAGCGGACCGGACTTGGCACGAACCTTGCTTAATATATAAACATATCCAAAACAACACAAAGGAGGAAATGGTATGAATTATGCAGCTTTGTCACTGGTATTTTTAATTGGGGCTATTGCAATCGGATTTTTCCGGAAGATCAACATGGGCTTCGTGGCGTTTGGCCTGTCGCTGGTTCTGGCGCAGATCACGGGGGTGGCGTCCAAGACTGTGGTTGCAGGGTTTCCAACGAAACTGTTTGTAACCCTTCTGGGGGTCATGTTCCTGTTCAGCATTGCCCAGCAGAACAAAACACTGGAGCTGCTGGCACAGAAAATCGTAGCCCTGGCAGGCAACCGCACCAATCTGATACCAATTATTGTCTATGTATTTTCCGCTATCCTGGCAGGCGTGGGGCCGGGCACGGTTCCGGTGATGAGCCTGATGGCAGTATTCACCTGTTCTTTGGCAGCGGAGATGAGGACCTCACCGGTGCTGCTGTCCGCCACATCGGTGCTGGGAGCTGCCGCAGGCGGCCTGACGCCCATTGCGCCCACCGGTATCCTGGGACTGGCGCTGGCGGAGGAGCAGGGGATTACAGGGATTGAATTCGCCTATGCCATGAACATGGTAATGGCCATGACCGTGTACTTTATTGTGATATATATTGTGCTGAAGGGCTACCGCCTGAAATCCGCAATTGACCTGTCAACCAAGGTGAAAACAGCTTTTAATAAAGAACAGAAGATAACCCTGGCAGGAATCGCTGTGCTGGTGGTGACCGTCATTTTCATGGAGTTTGACGTGGGACTGATGTCCTATACAATCGCATTTGTGCTGCTGCTGTTCCGTGTTGCGGATGAGAAGAAATCGGTTGCCGCCATTCCATGGGGAACGCTGCTGATGATCAGCGGAATCAATATGCTGATGGCACTGGTGATTCAGCTGGGTGGGATTGACCTGCTGGCCAGCGGACTGGCTACCATGATGAATCCGGTGACCGCACCGGGCGTTATGGGCCTGACTGCGGGCATTATGTCCTGGTTCAGCTCCACATCCGGCGTAGTGATGCCAACTCTGATTCCCACAGTCACGGATGTGGCGGCCCAGGTGGGCGGAGTGTCCACGCTGGCTCTGCTGTCTGCTATCACCAACACGGCCAGCGCTGCCGGTATGAGCCCCATCTCCACAGGCGGTTCCATGGGTCTGGCTGCATATTCCCAGATTGCCAACCCCACGGAGGAGGAACGCTCCAAGCTGTTTATCCAACTGTTCGCGGTATCTATCGGAGGCGTGTTTGTGATTGCGCTCTTTGGAATGACGGGCGTGTACGCACTGTTTATGTAGGTAAAGGAGATAGATGAATCATGGGTTTAACGATATCAGAGAAAATATTGGCCGCGGCCTCCGGCAATCAGGAGGTCCACGCAGATGACATCGTGTGGGTGGATATTGACCGGGCAATGATGGACGATGTGCTGGGGCCAAGGCTGGAGATTGACGACAGGATGAAGGAGATGGAGGTGGATGTGTGGGACCCTGACCGGGTGGTGATCATATCCGACCACTACACGCCGCCCGCCAACCTGCACCAGGCCAATATTGTAAAGTTCACCCGGGAGTGGGCCAGGGATCACAAGGTGAGACACTACTATGAGTTCGCGGGGCCCTGCCATCAGGTGATGGTGGAGCACGGACATGTGCTGCCCGGCAGCGTGGTGGTGGGGACAGACTCCCATACCTGCACATATGGGGCGCTGGCTTCATTTGCCACAGGCGTTGGCTCCACTGAGATGGCCGGGGTTCTGGCCACAGGGCAGACCTGGATGAAGGTGCCCCACACTATCCGCGTCAGCTGGGAAGGCGGCCTACAGGGACTTGTGACGGCCAAGGACATTTCCCTGAAAACGATTGGGACGGTGGGCCACGCTGGGGCCACCTACAGGACACTGGAATACACGGGAAGCACCATCCGGTCCATGGAGATGGATGAGCGTCTCTGCCTCAGCAATATGGCGGTGGAGGCTGGGGCCAAGGCCGGAATCATCGGCTATGATGAGATCACGGCCAGGTATCTGGAACAGTTTGGGGTGACACAGCGGTATGACCATATTAATTCAGATGAGGACGCTGTGTACATACAGGAGCTGACTTTCGATGCGGGCAGTCTGGCGCCCCAGGTGGCATGCCCCCACGAGGTGGACAATGTCTGCGATGCGGCTGCGGCGGAGGGCACAGAGATCCATCAGGCGTATATCGGTTCCTGTACGGGCGGACGCTACAGCGATTTAAAGGCCGCGGCAGCCATTCTGAGGGGGAGGCGCATTGCAGGAGGAATCCGGCTGCTGGTGTCCCCTGCCTCGAAAATGGTCTATGACCGCTGCCTGAAGGAGGGAATTCTGGAAATGCTGGCAGAGGCGGGGGCCACCATCCTGGCGTCCAGCTGCGGAGCCTGCTTAGGAATCCACTCGGGAACCCTGGCGGATGGGGAGACCTGTATCTCTACCACCAACCGCAATTTTATCGGCAGAATGGGAAGCAAATCTTCCCTGGTATACCTGTCCTCCCCTGTGACAGCGGCGGCCTCGGCAGTCGCAGGGCACATCATTGATCCCAGGAATTTATAAGGAGGACATCATGATAAAAGGAAAAGTTTGGAAATATAAGGACAATATTAATACGGACATCATCGCTCCGCCTGCCTCTCTTGAGCTGAGTACGGCTGAGGCGGCCAGATTCACCATGGCGCCGGTTGACCCTGAATTTGCCTCAGGCTTCAGGCCGGGCGACCTGTTTGTGGCGGAACATAATATGGGATCAGGGTCCAGCCGGGAAAATGCCCCGTTGATGCTGCGGGAGCTGGGGGTGAGAACCATTGTGGCCATGGACTATGCCAGGATTTTCTTCCGCAACTGCATAAACGTTGGAATTCTGGCAGTGGAATGCCCTGAGACGGACAGGATCTCCAAGGGGGATGTGCTGGAGATTGATTATCTGTCCGGCAGGATTCACAATGAGACAACCGGGGAGGACTACGCCTGCAATCCGATCCCGGAACATGTGATGAAACTGGTGCAGCATGGCGGGCTGATCGAATATCTGAAGAAGGAACGTCTGCACAGATAGATGGAATCCTTACCGAGCAGAACGCCTGCCGGGCGGCGGCCGACATATGTCAGCCGCGCCCGGCAGGCGTTTTTTAATGAAGATCATTTTAAAATACAACAAATTCCTTCCTACATGTCCGACATGGCCCTGGATTTCAGGATAGTATGGAGTCAGAAATGATGACGGGAGGTAGGAAATGCCCATACATGTAACAAGTGAAATCGGAAGGCTGCAAAAGGTGATGCTTCACCGGCCTGGCAAGGAGCTGGAACACCTGGTGCCTGGGGAGCTGGAGCGGCTGCTGTTCGACGATATTCCTTATTTGAAAACAGCCCAGCAGGAGCATGATGTATTTGCGGATATCCTGAGGGATCAGGGGACGGAGGTTGTGTACCTGGAAGACCTGGCCGCGGCTGCGCTGAGAATCAGCCCGCAGATCCGGGAGAAGTTTATCCGGCAGCTGATAGAGGAGGGAGGCAGTCCGGCTCTGCGGTTTAAGGATCAGCTGTTTGAGCTGCTGGACGGCATTGAGGATGAGAAGGAGCTGGTGCTCAAGACCATGGCCGGCGTCAATATGCACGAGCTGAAGGGGCTGGCCTTAAGCCCTCTGGCGGATCTGGTGAAGCCCAGCAGCCGGTTTATCCTGGACCCGATTCCCAACCTTTACTTTACCAGGGACCCATTTGCCAGCATTGGCCGCGGCGTCAGCCTGAATTATATGTATTCCCGCACCAGAAGGCGGGAGACGCTGTATGGCAGGCTGATCCTGGAGAACCATCCTGATTTTGCCGGGAATCTGCCATTTTATTACAAAAGGGAATACCCCTTCCACATTGAGGGCGGCGATGTGCTGAACTTAAATGCCAGGACTCTGGCAGTAGGCATTTCCCAGAGAACCACGCCGGAGGCCATTGAACTGCTGGCCCAGAACATTTTCCAGGACGGGGATTCACAGATTGAGACCATTCTGGCCCTGGACATACCCAGTATCCGGGCTTACATGCATCTGGACACAGTGCTGACCCAGATCGACCGGGATAAATTCACCATCCACCCAGGAATCCTGGGCAGCCTGCGGGTGTACGAGATACGCAGGGGCCGCGGGGGTGGCTCTCTGGCCGTGAAGGAGCTGGACGGACCCCTGCCGGAGATTCTGGCAGAACGCCTGGGGGTGGACAAGGTGACGCTGATCCGCTGCGGCGGCAAGGACCGGGTGGCCTCTGAGCGGGAACAGTGGAACGATGGCTCCAATACCCTGTGCATTGCACCGGGGAAGGTGATCGTCTATGACAGAAATTATATTACCAACGGAATTCTCAGGGACAACGGCGTGGAGGTGCTGGAGATGCCAAGCTCTGAGCTGTCCAGAGGAAGGGGCGGCCCAAGATGTATGAGTATGCCTCTGGTTCGTGATGATTTATAACTGATATAATGGTATAATTGGAAAAGGAGATCAATAATGGGAGTAAATGTAAGAGGAAGAAGCTATTTAAAACTGTTGGATTATACCACAGAGGAGATCCGTTACCTGCTGGACCTGTCCAGGCAGTTTAAGAATTTGAAACGCAGCGGAACGCCCCACCGGTATCTGGAGAACAAGAATATTGTGCTTCTGTTTGAGAAAACCTCCACCAGGACCCGCTGTGCCTTTGAGGTGGCGGGCAGGGATCTGGGGATGGGGGTTACATACCTGGACCCGGGCAGCAGCCAGATGGGCAAGAAGGAGAGTATTCCAGATACGGCCCGCGTGCTGGGGAGAATGTACGATGGGATTGAGTACAGGGGCTATGACCAGAAGCTGGTGGAGACCCTGGCAGAGTACGCGGGGGTTCCGGTGTGGAACGGCCTGACAGACCAGTTCCATCCCACCCAGATGCTGGCGGACCTGCTGACCATTGAGGAGAAGCTGGGACGGCTGGCCGGGGTCAATTTCACCTACATGGGCGATGCCAGGAACAACATGGGCAATTCCCTGATGGTGGCTTGCGCCAAAATGGGCCTGAATTTCACGGCCTGCGCCCCCAGGGAGCTGTTCCCCGCCCCTGAGCTGGTGGAGGAAGCCAGACGGATTGCCGCGGAGAACGGCTGCACCATCCGCCTGACAGAGGACACGGCAGAGGGAGCGGCTGATGCGGATGTGATTTACACAGACATTTGGGTATCCATGGGAGAGCCTGACCAGGTGTGGGAGAGCCGGATACGCCTGCTCAAAAAGTATCAGGTAAATGCTTCCCTGATGGCTGCGGCTAAGCCCGGCGCCCTGTTCATGCACTGCCTGCCCTCCTTCCACGACACCAAGACCACCGTGGGCGCCCAGATCGCAGAGAAGTTCGGCATCCAGGAGATGGAAGTCACCGATGAGGTATTCGAGTCCCGCCAGTCCGTTGTCTTTGACGAGGCGGAGAACCGCATGCACACCATCAAAGCAGTGCTCTATGCCACACTTTGCTAGAGCGTGTCTAAAAATTCATTCTAAAGTATTGATTGAATCATTCAGAATAATGAAAGCGAGGATTTAAAATGTCATTTAAGATACCAGAATATCATCAGCCGGATTTCACCCAGCCTCAGTTTGTGAATGCGCCTGACGTTACATATGTGACAGTGGAGAAGGACGGCGTGGCGCCTGACAATTTCCACAGCACCTCCATGTATCCGGAGTATTTTAAGATCAATGGGAAATGGATTCTGGCTGAGGAGAGCCGCATGGATTCCAGCGTTGTGATCTGTGATGACGGTCACCTGGCAGTGGTTGAGAACCGCAATCTGAGGCTGGGGGACAAAGTGATCCTGGGACGCAGCGAGAACTGCGAAGAAGGCATTTACATGCACTGCAACGGCTTCGCGGAGGAAGGCAGCCAGCTGGACGACAAGTTTGTGTTCCGCCAGGGCAGAAGCCGGGAGACCTCCTACGCAAGGGATTATGACAACCTGTTTGAGCTGCTGCGCCATGAGAAGGAGTATGGGAATATCGTGTGGGTCATGGGGCCTGCATTCTCCTTTGATTACGATGCCAGGGAGGCCATGTCCGCCCTGATCCGCAATGGATATGCCCATGGACTGATGGCAGGCAATGCGCTGGCCACCCACGATCTGGAAGGGGCGCTGCTCCACACTGCCCTGGGCCAGGACATCTACACCCAGGTATCCCAGCCCAACGGTCACTATAACCACCTGGACGTGATCAATAAGGTACGCAGAAGCGGTTCCATCCCCCAGTTTATCCAGGATCATAATATTGACAATGGAATCATCTACAGCTGCGTCAAACACGATGTTCCCTTTGTGCTCACCGGATCGATCCGTGACGACGGCCCGATGCCTGAGGTCATTGGAGATGCATATGAGGGGCAGGGCGCTATGAGGAACCTGGTAAAAGGCGCTACCTGCGTGATCTGCCTGGCGACCATGCTCCACACCATTGCCACCGGCAATATGACCCCCTCCTTCCGCGTACTTCCCGACGGCACCATCCGCCCGGTATATCTGTATACGGTGGACGCCGACGAGTTTGTTGTGAATAAGCTTCTGGACCGGGGCAGCCTTTCCGCCACCACCATTGTTACTAATGTGCAGGACTTTATATCTATTGTAGCGAAGGGGCTTGGCGTGATGAAGTAAACTTAGTGGAAAGGTACGCGGGCGGAGTTAGATTCATCCGTCCGTGAGAGCCAGGGGCTGCGGGCGGGAAGGTTCGGGGACGGGTTCCGGCGCAAAGTAATTCTAG
>URUZ01000022.1 GCA_900551225.1 uncultured Clostridium sp. | reverse complement strand
CACTAGATCGCTCGTCGGCAGCGTCAGATGTGTATAAGAGACAGACCATACATTCAGCTGAATCCATTTTAATTCTTTTCTGTTTTATCTTTATTTTGATTTTGCTATCAATAAAAATCATGTTTTTCTGATTATTGCATTATTTCCATACAATTAATGCACATTTATCGATTTTATCATGAAATATATTCCCCCTCAGGTTGACATCCCACGCCGGCTTTTCTATGATAAAATGGAGGTAAGGGGGACGTAAAATGAAGGGGCATGAATATAAATATTCGTTTAAAAATCAATTCCGAACCATGGCTTCCATGTCGGTATACCGCACCGGACATCAGCAGTGCAGCGGCGGCGTTCACAGGGGGCTGGAGATCCGTGACTTCTATCTCATCCACTTTGTGATGGAGGGGCGGGGCGTCTATACGCTGAGCGGCAGGCAGCATCCGGTACAAAAGGGGCAGGCGTTCCTGATCTACCCCAACCTTCCCATTGACTATCAGGCAGACCTAAACGATCCTTGGGAGTTCTGCTGGGTGGGCTTCAACGGAAATGATGCCAGAATTCTGATGAACGCCACGGGCTTCACTCCGCAGAATCCGGTGATCACCCTGAAAGATCCGCAGCGGATGCAGGAACTGCTGATGAATATCTACAGCTGCCGGGGGCACCAGGCCCATGAGATCATTCTCATGACCTCCCGGCTATATGAATTTATCGCCTTTCTGATCCAGGAAGCCGGGGACTCCCTGGCCTCTCAGTCGCGTTCCGGCATAGAGCACGTACAGCGGGCCTGCGATTTTATCGCCTCCAACTACCAGGAATCCATCTCCATCAACGACATTGCCGGACATACCGGAATCTGCCGGAGCCGCCTCTACCGGGTGTTCATGACACACCTGTCCATTTCCCCACTGCAGTATCTGACGGAATTCCGCCTGCGGGAGGCCTGCAACCTGATGGACCGTCAGAAGAGCACCATAAAGGAGATCGCTTACGCAGTTGGCTTCAACGATCCCCTCTACTTCTCCACGGTGTTTAAAAAGTCCCTGGGGCAGACCCCCAAGGAGTATATGAAGAGCAGCAAGGGTGACGATACTTATATTACGCGGCAATAATTTTCCAAAAACCCTTGACTCTCACGTATGGTGATAGTGTAAATTAGGAATCAGAGATCCGGAACTCAACACCGAAAGAAGGTATATGCAATGATGACTGTAAAACAGGTTTCCTCGCTGACAGGGGTCAGTGTGCGGGCGCTTCAGTTCTATGACGAGATCGGTCTGTTTAAACCGTCCGATGTGACGGAGGCCGGGTACAGGCTGTATGACGAGACGTCTCTGGACATCCTGCAGCAGATCTTATTTTTCAAGGAGCTGGATTTCACCTTGAAAGAGATTAAGGCCATAATGGATAACCCACATTTTGACAGGGACGCTGCCTTTAAGAAGCAGCGTGAGCTGATACAGATCAAACGGGACCGGCTGGACGCCCTGCTGGGGCTGCTGGACCGGCTTATAAAAGGAGAGTCGTGTATGGAATTTGAGGAATTTGATTTGAGCAGATATTTCAGCGTGCTGGAAGAATTTAAGAATACCCATGAAGCCCAGATTATCGAGCGGCTTGGGAACATGGAGACCTTTGACCAGCTGGTTTCAGCTATGAAAGCGGACGAGGGCACTATTTCCGAATCTGCCGTGAAATTGTTCGGCAGCCTGGAGAACTATACCAGTGCCATGGAAAAGAATATGAAGAATTTCCTGGAGAAGGGACCAGTGGTTCAGCCGGAGGAGGTAAACAGGATCATTGATAAGACCGAGGCGCTCACCAGGCTGCTGACGGCAGACCTCGCCAAAGACCCTGAATCTCCTGAGATATATGAGATGGCAGGGCAGCTGATGGAGTACGTCAATGAGACCAACAAGGGGATCGAGATGGGGGAGAACTACTGGCCTTATATGGCGCAATCCTATAGGACAAACCCCAATATCATTACGGTAAATGATCGTAAATATGGGGAGGGGGCATCTGATTTTATTGGGAGCGCGCTGCTTGCTTATCTGAGGAGCCGGGAGTCCTGACGCAGGGGAAATGTCAATATCCTAAACTATTTTTCTCTCTCCCTTCCGCCTGGATGGGTCAGCGGGCTGATGGATCTAAATCCTCCGCCCGCGTACCCTTCCTCGCTCAATTTCTCAATCACTGCCAAGGCGCGGAAGAAATCCTGTATTTTTTCGTTTACCGATTGCCTGTTTCTCAAACTTGTGTTATCCTGATTTATATTTACTCTGCTTCCCGGCAATCTGCCGGGAGTATCTAAGCCCGCTACGGGCTTCCGTGGTTCATGATTCTTTTTCTGAATTCATCCCTCCACAAATATTTACAATCCCATCAACCTTTAGTAAAATGAAAGGAGAACTGCTCATGACAAATGTGCATGTCAACCGCACCTATAAGGACGATCTGTTCCGGATGATCTTCAGCGGGAAACAGGAACTGCTGGAGCTCTACAATGCCATCAACGGGTCTCACTATGACCGGACAGAGGATCTGACAGTCACAACAATCGATGATGTTTTGTTTATGGGAATGAAAAACGATATTTCCTTCCTCATCGGCCGGTATTTAAATCTGTACGAAGCTCAGAGTACGTGGTGCCCCAATATGCCGCTGCGCGGTCTTTTCTACTTCAGCCGCCTCTATCAGGGGTATCTAAAGGAACAGCAGCTGGATCTCTATTCCCAGAAACGTCTGGAGCTTCCGGTACCACGCTATATTGTCTTTTACAATGGCCGCCGGAAAATACCGGACAGGACGGAACTGCGCTTATCCGATTCCTTCTTCCCAGAGACAGCGGCTTCACCCTGTCTGGAGTGTACGGCCGTGGTTCTGAACATCAACTATGGGCACAACCAGCAGATTTTAAAGAGCTGCCGGAAGCTCTATGAATACGCGTATCTTGTCAATGAAGTCCGCCAGGGCCTGGATCAGGGCCTCAGGCTGGAAGCTGCCGTGGACCGGGCAGTCGATGAATGTATCAACCACAATATCTTAAAAGGATTTTTGCTGAAGCATCGGGAGGAGGTGAGAGAAATGATCTTGTCGGAATATGATGAGGAACTTCATATTAAAAGTGAAAAACAGATCAGTTTCGAAGAAGGCAAGGCATCAGGTATCGCCGAAGAAAATAGAGAAAATATTCTGTCCCTTCTGCATGATCTGGACCCCGTTCCCCCGGAACTGGAACAGCGTATACGAAGTGAAACCGATCATACCATTTTACGGGCATGGCTGAAGCTGGCTGCCCGTGCTGAAACAGTCCAGGCCTTCATGGACCAGATTATTTAACCGTACCACTTCCACACCAAAGGGCGCTCCCTGCAAACCACAGGAAGCGCCCTTTACGGCTTTCTACATATCCAGATCTTTCTACATATCCAGATTCAACCGGTCCTTAAAATACCCATCCGCGCAGTACAGCGCCCCCACAGGGTTGTGGGCCAGCACCCGGTCCTTGGCCACCAGAGTGGTGACCAGCGCGTCCGAGTATTTGTAAAACAGGGAGTCATGGCCCACGCACAGGCCCACAGCGATGTTGAACTCCGTGTTCTGGCTGTTTAACAGCTTAGCCTGGAATACGGGGTTGCACATGGCTTCAAAGCTGCCCGGATGTACCTTGCAGTTCTCGGAAATGCCGCCTGCGGTCTTGTCCTGCCCACCGGCCTTGCACATCACGGAGACCACCTCGAATCCTTCCCGCTCCATAATAGAGCTGAGGATTTTGGCCTCCTTATGCAGGCCGCCGCAGAAGGCCAGGCCAATCCGGTGATAGCCCATCCGGCGGCAGAGCAGCATGGTCTCTTTCACCCTCACCCACTGGAAACGGCCCAGTCCCTCGATCTCTGAGGCGCTGATATAAAACGCCTCGTTCTCCGGCTGCCTGTAAGTCTTCATGGAATCTTCCAGCAGCTGCTCTTCCCGCATGGGGCAGTTCTTCGGAAGTTTGCGTTCTCCGTCCTTTTTACAGGCCGTGACCGCACATTTTGCGCATGTATACATTTTCTGTCCTCCTCGTTACGAGTACTTAGCGGCCGTATTGTGGCCGCTTACGTGCGATACATGTCATCTCCACTTGGTGAGGTCTCCCACGAACCTAGTGGAGTGGCTCGTTACGAGCACTTAGAGACCGTATTTTGGTCTCTTACGTGCGATACATGTCATCTCCACTTGGTGAGGTCTTTCACGAACCTAGTGGAGTGGCTCGTTACGAGTAATCGGTGAAACAGCTACAGATAAATCCCCATAAACTGGGAAGCCAGAACCACCGCCACCAGCGCCACGGGGTAGGTGGCCGCGTAGGCGGAGGCTACGTCGTCGGTCTGTGTCACACGGATCAGGGTTCCCAGGGCAGGCGTGCTGGTCATGCCGCCGCAGATGGAGCCAAGGGAGTTGAAGGTGCTCAGCTTCAGCACCCTGAAGGCCACTATGAAGCCGATGAGCATGGGGATCAGGGCCATCACCGCACCGTAGATAAACAGCAGAATCCCCTGCTCTTTAAGGATCTCCACGAAACCGGCTCCGGCCTGGGTGCCCGCTCCCAGAAGGAACAGGGCCAGCCCAAACTCCCTCATGGTCTCCAGCACGTTCTTAGGCACAGCCACGCTGAGTCTGCCGATGGAATTCATATGACCCAGCAGCAGACCTGCAATCAGCGGGCCGCCTGATGTACCCAGGGAGAAGGATGCGCCCCCGGGGAGAGGAATTTTCACCTTGGCCATGGCCATGCCGAATACAATGGCGCAGGCAAAGGAGAAGAACCCCATACTGTCGCAGTAGAACAGGTCTTTGTGTTTCTGACGGATCTCCACATCCGCCGCGGCCTCGTACTGCGCCCGCTCTTTGTCCATATCCGTTTTCAGGATTCTGGGCACCAGCTGCACGAACAGCACCACGCTGATAACGCCGAAGGGATAGGCGATGCCATACCCCACAGCCGCCGCGTCGGAGCCGGTGGCCTCAATGGCCGCCGCCAGACCGGGCGTGCTGGTGAGGGCGCCCGAGAGCATCCCCACCGCCAGATCCGCCGGCACGCCGCACATCTTCACAATTGCCACACAGGACAGCGCCCCCGCGCCGATAATCATAATGCCCAGCAATATGTAAGACTTGGCGTTTTTCTTAAAATTCCTGAAGAACTTCGGTCCGGCGATAAAGCCTACCGCCGTCACGAAGCATACTAACCCCATATCCCGCACAAGTCCGGGGACAGATACCCCCAGATGGCCGAATACCAGGGCCACCAGAAGGATACCTGCTGTTCCCAGGTCCAGTCCGCACACTTTGATACTACCCACAAGATAACCCAGAACCGCGATCAGGAACACCATAAGCAGGGTGCTCTCCAAAAGGTTGGTCTGAATCCAGGTCCAAATACCTGCCATCTAAAACCCCTCCTTGTTATGAGCACTCAGCGCCTGTGTTGCAGGCGCTTACGTGCGATACATGTCACTGGCACTCAGTAAGGTCTCCCACGAACTTTGTGCAGTGACTTTTACAATCAGCCCTTTTTTCTGCGGGCGTAGGGCGGCAGGAGCAGCGGCGATACCGCGCCGGTCCGTATACCTGCCTCTTTCAGTTCCTCTGCATATTTTTCGATGTGTTCCAGGGTCAGGGTTCCCAGCTTCACCTCATGGCAGCGCGCGGCTGCTTCCTTGCCCGCATCGCGGCCGAACACAATGATATCTAACAGGGAGTTGCCCATGAGGCGGTTGCGTCCGTGGATTCCGCCCACAGCTTCGCCTGCTACCATCAGATTGCCGATGGCCTTGGTCGCGCAGTCCGCATTGATCTCCAGGCCGCCGTTCTGATAGTGAAGGGTCGGGTATACCAGGATGGGCTGCTCTCTCATGTCGATGCCGTAGTTTAAGTACATGCGCAGCATAGCGGGAATCCGCTTCTCAATGGTTCCCTTGCCGTGGATCATCTCGATCATGGGCGTATCCAGCCACACGCCAAAGCCGCCGCCCGGTGTGGGCACGCCCTTGCCCCGGTCCTTGCACTCCCGGATAATGGAGGCCGCCGCCACATCCCTGGTCTCCAGGGGATGCATAAATGCTTCACCGTCACAGTTAATCAGCATAGCGCCCACGGAACGCACCTTCTCTGTCACCAGCGCGCCAAAGAGCTGGGCGGGGAAGGCCACGCCTGTGGGGTGGTACTGGATGGTATCCTGGTACAGCAGGGGAGCGCCCACCCGGTAACCCATCACCAGACCGTCGGCAGTTGCGCCGTAGTGGTTGGAGGTGGGGAAACCCTGGTAATGAAGGCGTCCTGCGCCTCCTGTCGCGATGATGACAACCTTGGCCCTGGCTACCAGGTACTCGTCCGTCTCCATGTTCTGAAGCACGGCTCCCGCGATCTGGCCCTTGTCGTCCTTGATCAGCTCCACTGCGGAGGTGAAATCCACCACCGGAATCCCACGGTTGATCACCTCGTCCCGCAGCACCCGCATGATCTCAGCGCCGGAGTAGTCGGCGCAGGCGTGCATCCTCTTTCTGGAGGTGCCGCCGCCGTGGGTGGTAACCATGGAACCGTCGGCATTTTTGTCAAACATTACACCCAGGTCGTTCAGCCACTGGATGGCCTCCGGGGCCTCCATAACCAGCTTCTTAAGCAGCTCCGGCTTAGCTGCATAGTGCCCGCCGCCGAAGGCGTCCAGGAAATGTCTCTGGGGGGAGTCGTTCTCCTTGTCCGCAGCCTGGATGCCGCCCTCTGCCATCATGGTGTTGGCATCGCCGATGCGCAGCTTGGTGACGATCATCACGTCCGCACCGCCGTTATGGGCCTCTAAGGCTGCGGATGCGCCTGCGCCGCCGCCGCCGATGACCAGTACGTCCACATCGTAGTCGATCTGGTTTAAGTCAATATCCACTCCAAGGATACGGCTGTCCGCCTGAAGCAGCTCTCCCAGCTCCACCGGCACCTTCTCGCCCTTGTTGGGGCCTATTTTCAGGGTGGCGAAACCGTCTTCCCTGTAGTCGGGATGATACTGCTTCAACAGGTTGTGCTTCTCGTCCGCCTCCATCCTTCTGGGCTCAACGCCGATTCTGGATGCTCTGGTGGCTTCTACATTTTTAATGGATTCCAGCATTTCTGGTGTAAACATTCTCACCCCTCCTTATTTCTCGATGTCACGGTTGTTGTACAGTTCCTTCATCTGGCCGATGGGCGTCTCCATGATCTGCTCGATCAGCTTGTCGAACTCGCCGTGGTTGATCTCATCCACACGGTTGGCCAGATGTTCCGTCTTAGGGGCAATGTACTTGCCGGTCAGCCTCCTGGCCAGCAGTCCCACCATGGGATGGGAGATTCCGGCCGGACATCTGGAGGTACAGATTCCGCAGCCTACGCAGTCAAATGATTCGTGGGCGCATTTCTCGTACTCCCCTCTCTGGGCGTAGGCAATGTACTGCATCACGTTTATCTTCTGGGGACATCCCTTGGTACAGGCATTGCAGCCGATGCAGCTGTAGATCTCAGGGTAAAGCTCCATCATGATCTGCTCTTTCGGCTTGATCTCATCCATGTTGTAGCTGCGCTTATCCGTGGGGAAGAAGGGGATGCTGGCCACATACATGCCTTCCTGAACCTGAGTCTGGCAGGCCAGACAGGTCTTTAACTCATTCTTGCCCTTGATGCGGTAGATTGTTGCGCAGGCCCCACAGAAGCCGTGGCGGCAGCCGCAGCCCCTCACCAGCTTGTAGCCCGCGTATTCCATGGCCGTCATAATGGTCAGATCGGCGGGAACCACGTATTTTTTACCAAAGAAATATACATTCACCATTTCTTGCATTTTCAATACCTTTCCTCTCGTTAGCTCTAATATTCGTTGGGCAGCTCATCGATCTCGTCACAGCGGAACACGGGACCGTCCTTGCACACATACTTGGAACCGATGTTGCAGCGTCCGCATTTCCCGATACCGCACTTCATCTTCAGCTCCAGGGTGGTGAATACCTGGGTTTTCTCAAAGCCCATCTCCTGAAGTGCTGCCAGCACGAATTTAATCATAATGGGCGGGCCGCAGACCAGTACGGTCTTATCCGTGGAGAATTCCAGCTCCTTAAGATAAGAGGGGACAAAGCCTACATTGCCGTCCCACTCCGGCTGTTCCCGGTCAATGGTCAGGTGTACATTTACATCGTCCCGCTTGGCCCACACGTCCCGGATCTCGTCCAGTCCCACCAGATCCTGCATGGAGCGTGACCCGTAGAGAATGTCCACACTGCCGTAGTTCTCCTTCTTGTCCATCACATAGTTGATGACGGAGCGAAGGGGAGCCAGGCCGATGCCGCCCGCGATGAACAGCAGGTTCTGGCCCTTTAAAGCGGTTTCCACAGGGAATGAGTTGCCGTAAGGGCCGCGGACAGTAATCTCGTCGCCCGCCTCCATGGTGTGTAGATAGTCGGTGAGAGTTCCGCAGCGCTTGATGCTGAACTCCTGGTACTCCTTGTTGGTGGGGGATGAGGTGATGGAGAACATGGCCTCGCCCACTCCGGGTACAGAGATCATGGCGCACTGTCCCGGCATATGGTCAAATAC
This sequence comes from uncultured Clostridium sp., assembly GCA_900551225.1. Classification (GTDB taxonomy): domain Bacteria; phylum Bacillota; class Clostridia; order Lachnospirales; family Lachnospiraceae; genus Enterocloster. The sequence continues at coordinate 15,570 of URUZ01000022.1, read as the reverse complement.
TTTACCGCCCTGGGGGCTTACCACGCGGAAGGTCTTTACATCAGGAGTCTGCTCCTTAATGTCCGTGATAACGCCAACCAGGGGTATTAATTCATCGTGTTTGTGATTTCCTCCGCATCCGCAGCTACACATCTTCAGACACCCCCAGACTTTTGATTACTTTTACAATGTTTAATGAGGAAGGGCATTTGCCGACACATCTGCCGCAGCCAACACAGGAGAACATTCCATCGTTGTTGTCCGGGAAGTATACCAACTTATGCATGAAGCGCTGTCTGAACCGTTCCATCTGGGTATTCCGTATATTCCCGTGGGCCATCAGCGTGAAATCGGAGTACATGCAGGAATCCCAGCAACGGAAACGCTTGATGCCGCTGGCGCTGTCATAGTCCCGGATATCATAGCACTGGCAGGTGGGGCACACGAAGGTACAGGTGCCGCAGCCCAGGCAGGCTTTATATAAATCGTTCCATTTTGGAGAGTTGAACAGGTCCAGAAGCTCCGCATTCTTAAAGGGTTCCAGATTCAGATCCCTGTAGGGCAGCTTCTGAAGGATGGCTTTGATTTTCTGCTGCTCCTGTTCCACGGCTGCCTGGCCGTCCTGGCCCGCAGGGGTCAGCAACGCAGACGCAGCCTGGTAAGGGGTACTCTGCCCCTCGGCGGCAGCGTCCTGACCAGCTGGTGCAGCCTGTCCGCACAGCGCCCTGGTCAGCACCTCCCCTTTCTCCGTCTTTGGCTCCCAGTAGAGTGTCTCCCCCACCGTCCAGGTAACCACATCGCCCTCCGGCGCCTGGGCATTTACACCGAATACGCCGCAGAAGCAGGTCTCCTCCGGCTCATGGCAGGCGCTGGAGATCAGCACGCCGTGCTCTCTGCGGGCCTGGTAGAAGGAGTCCACCGGATCGGCCAGGAACACCTTGTCCAGCACCTCAATGCCCTTGACATCGCATCCCCTGATTCCGAATACCGCAAAGGGCTTGTCCCTCAGCTCCTCGGGGGTGATGGAGATCTTCTTTCCTTCCCGGTAGCAGGTGTAGAGGTTCTCACTCTGGGGGAAGAAGAAATCCTTGGGGGATTTCACTGTATTTAAGGCGTCAAGGGCCGGTTCTTCCTCTTCCGACCAGATTCCGTAATTCACCTGGCCGTGCTTGTTCAGGGGCATATATAAATCCATCTGTTCCGCAATGGCGGCAAACAGGGACGGCAGCTGTTCTTTCCCAATTTTATACATATGTTATCCCCTTTCCCCTACAATGCCAGGTTCTACATCATCCAGCGTGAAGTCTGTCAGCGGCCCCTTGGCCTCTATATCCTCACCGGCCTGGAACGCGCCGTAGAATCCGTTGATATCCTTGATCAGCTTGCGGTTTAACAGGTGAAGGGGGATTCCCTGGGGGCATACCCTGCTGCACTCTCCGCAGTCCGTACATCTTCCCGCCACATGGAAGGCCCGGATCAGATGGAACATCTGCTCCTCAAATGTATCGGAATTGGCCTTTTGGGCCGTATCAAAACGGTCGCTGTCAAATACGCACTTGTTGCAGCTGCAGGCCGGACAGACATTTCTGCAGGCGTTGCAGCGGATACATTTGGACAGTTCCCCCTGCCAGAAGGCAAAACGCTCATCAGGGGTCATGGCCTCCAGCTCCTTAACCTTGGCAAAACGGTCCTCCGGCGCAACAGCCAGCTCCACGTCAGCTCCAATCAGCTCATCGTAAACCACATGCTTACTGCCCTTGCAGACCTTGCAGCGCTCTTCTATGCCATCGGCATAGGAACAGGTCTTTTCGCCGTAAATGGTGCCGATGCGCAGCGTATCGCCGTCCTCCTGTATGGTCTCAATGCCCTTGATCCCTTTTTTCTTAATTGCCTCAATATCCAGCTTGCCCTTACAGCCCACGCCGATGATGTAAGCCTTCTCCCGGCAGATCCGGTGTTCCTTCACCAGCTGGTTGAAGCTGTATGTATCACAGGGCTTTAAGAAGATCAGGGTTTTCCCCTCTTTTTTGCCGGCCTCTATCATGTATTTGCTCAGATTGGCTCCGCAGAACCCATCGTATACCAGGGAGTCCAGTTCCTTCTCCGTGCTGAAGAAGCCTGGCTCAGGATTGTAGGGCAGATCCCAGCGTTTCCAGCCCAGCACTCTGGCTACTGTGCCGTCTGCAAGGAGTGCTTTGGCTCTGTTTATCATTTCCTGCATCGTAAATCCTCCAATCTCACATTTTTGCCCAGGCTGTGGATCTTGGTTATGAACTCGTTCATGGTGGTGGAGAACTTCACACCCTCGGCGGCGGAAACCCACTCCACTCTGGTCCTTCCCTTCTCAACGCCAATGTAGTCCAGCAGGGAGAACAGCAGGGTCATCCTTCTTCTGGCGTAATAGTTGCCTGTGCTGTAGTGGCAGTCTCCCGGGTGGCAGCCGCAGATGATGACTCCGTCGGCCCCCCTCTGGAAGGCCCGCAGGATAAACAGCGGATTCACGCGGCAGGAACAGGGGACCTTGATAATCTTCACCTGCGCCGGGTAGGACAGGCGGCTGGTGCCTGCCAGGTCCGCGCCCGCGTAGCTGCACCAGTTGCAGCAGAAGGCCACGATCAGAGGCTTGAATTCCGTATTCTCATATTCTATTTGCATATTGCGTCCACCTCCGCGATTATTTGTCTGTTGGAAAATCCCTGCAGATCCATGGCGCCGGACGGGCAGGTGACGGTACAGGCTCCGCAGCCCTGGCACAGCGCGCTGTTGACAACAGCCACTCTTCTGGTCTCGCGGATACCGTGGTCAAATACTTCCCTGTTCTCATAGGAAATGGCTCCGTAGGGGCAGACATTTTCACAGGCCGAGCAGCCGTTGCAGTAGCGCTCGTCGGACTTGGCTGTGCACGGGTTGGTCACCAGCTTGTCCTTGGCCAGCAGGCCGATCACCTTGGCTGCCGCTGCACCCGCCTGGGATACTGTCTCGGGGATGTCCTTGGGCCCCTGGCACACGCCGGATAAATACACGCCGGCCGTGGGGCTTTCCACGGGACGCAGCTTGGGATGGGCCTCGGTCAGGAAGTTGTTGGTGTCTATGCTGGCGGTCAGCATGGTGGCCAGCTTTCTCACGGACGGGTCCGGTTCAATGGCTGTGGCCAGCACCACCAGGTCTGTCTCCAGCATGATTCGCTTGTTGTCGATCAGATCCACGGCCTGGACTCTCAGATGGCCGTCTGCCTCCGCCACCTTGCCCACCTGGCCCTTAATATAGTTGACACCGTATTCCTCCACTGCCCTGCGGTAGAACTCGTCGAAGTTCTTGCCCGGGGTGCGGACATCGATGTAGAATACGTTGACTTCCACATCCGGGTATTTATCGCGGATCAGCATGGCGTGCTTGGCCGTGTACATACAGCAGATCTTGGAACAGTAGGTCTTGCCCTTGCAGGTTAAGTCCCTGGACCCTACGCACTGGATAAAGGTCACTGATTTGGGATGTTCATGGTTGGATATCCGCTCCAGATGGCCGCCTGTGGGGCCGGCCGCATTGGTCAGGCGCTCAAACTCCAGGGAGGTGATTACATCCGGGCTTTGGTTGTAGGAATACTCGTCGAATTTATCTAAATTGATGGTGTCAAAACCAGTGGCCGCCACGATGGCGCCATACTCTCTGGTGATGATCTCATCCTGCTGTTCATAGTCAATGGCCCCGGCCGCGCAGACCTTCTGGCAGACGCCGCATTTGCCGGTTTTGAATTTGATGCAGTGTTCACGGTCAATCACCGGCACGTTGGGAACGGCCTGGGCGAAGGGCGTGTAGATGGCGCTTCTGTTGGACAGCCCCCTGTTGAACTCGCTGGGCGTTTTCTTGGACGGGCATTTCTCGGAACAGACGCCGCAACCCGTGCATTTGCTCATATCCACGCTTCTGGCTTTCTTACGGATATCCACAGAGAAATCGCCCACGAAGCCGGAGATCTTCTCCACCTCACTGTATGTATAAATGTTGATCTTCTCATGGGCGGCCGCTTCCACCATCTTGGGTGTCAGGATACAGGCTGAGCAGTCCAGGGTTGGGAAGGTCTTATCCAGCTGGGACATCCTGCCTCCGATGCTGGGGGTCTTCTCCACAATATCCACCTCGTAGCCTGCTTCTGCGATATCCAGAGCGGTCTGGATTCCGGCGATTCCTCCGCCGATCACCAGCGCGCGCTTCACCACGCGGCTCTCGCCCGGCTTAAGGGGGGTGTTTAAGTTCACCTTGGCAACAGCCGCGCGGGCCAGGATTACGGCCTTCTCAGTGGCTTCCTCCCGGTTCTTGTGTATCCAGGAGCAGTGCTCGCGGATATTGGCGATTTCCACCATATATGGGTTCAGGCCCGCCTTCTCGGCGGCCTTGCGGAATGTCGCCTCATGCATTCTGGGTGAGCAGGAACAGACGACCACTCCTGTCAGGCCCATCTCCTGGATTGCAGCCTTGATTTTCAGCTGGCCGGCCTCGGAGCACATATACTGGTATTCCTCTGCATGAACCACGCCTGGCTCTGATTTAACCATCTCCACCACTTTTTCCACATCCACGGTTCCCGCGATGTTGGTGCCGCAGTGACAGACAAAAACTCCTATTCTTTGCAATGAATTCACCTCCGACCTTTCTCTTACTTACTGTATTTCCGGAACGCGCTGGCTAAGAGCTGCTGCGGCAGTTCTGGATCTAAAAGCTCCGGAATCTCATCCGGGGACAGATAATTGGCGCCTTGTTCACGGATCACCATGAGACGCACCGCCTCTATCAGCTTGGCGGGCTTCACATCCCTGGGGCAGCGCTCCACACAGGCGAAGCAGGACAGGCATTTCCAGATGGAGGCGGACTTCAGAAGCGGCTCCACATCCCCGTTCTGCACGTAGGACACGAACTGGTGGGGCTTTATATCCATGGCCTCGTAGGAGGGACATGAGGCGGAACATCTGCCGCACTTCATACATTTGCTGGTGTCAACACCGCTGATCTCCTTCAGCAGCCGGGCTTGTTCTTTTCCTGATTTAATCAACCTGGACACCTCCTTCGACTTCCTTAACGCCTAAGGCTTCCGCTAAAATCTCTGTGAAATATTTAACAATCGGGGTATGAGAATTCCCTCCCTGGTTTAGGTTGAGAGTCCCCCTCACATCCGTTCTGCGGAGATTGTATAAGCACAAGGGACATGCCGTCACCAGTTCTTCGGCTCCCTTATACTCCGCGGATTCCATGATCTGGTCCACCATACTCCCGGACAGCTCCTTTTCCTTCAGGGAAATGTATCCGCCGCAGCACTCATTGCGGTAGGGATATACCACCGGCTCCGCTCCCAGCGCCCGGATGAAATCTTCCATAATACTGGGGTTCTCAGGATCATCAAACTGGAGGATACTGCTGGGCCGCAGAAGCATACAGCCGTAATAGGCTCCGATCTTCCTGCCGGTCAGGGGATTCACCACCATCTCCTTCAGCTTGTCAAACCCGATCTTATCCCTGAGGATCTCCAGAAAGTGATATACATGGGTTTCGCCGCTGTAGGCATTGTCAAGTTCAAGATAATTGTTAACTTTCTGACGAATATCAGGCACATTTGCCATATCATCATTTACCCGCTTGATCACATGATGGCAGGCAGAGCACAGCGTAACCAGGTCCTGGCCCTTTTCCCCGGCTGCAGCCAGCGCCCGGACTGAGGACAGCTTAGTGGCGATCTCATCGGAAGCCAGAGGATATACTGCGCCGCAGCACTGCCAGTCCTCGATCTCTTCCAGGGTAAAGCCGAGGGCCTCAGCCGACCTTCTTGCGTAAACGTCCAATTCTTTTGCTTTGGTTTTCAAAGTACAACCCGGATAATAACTATAAACCATACCGTCATACCCAACCTTATATTGGGCTTACCTCCTTCTTTTGTATACCACTCACTAATTTTTCCCGTGTTGGTATCCCACTTTTCTCTAATAATACCATGATATCATGCAAAATGGTAGGGTTTTTTGTAAAAATTTTAGGTTATTCGCCGCTTTTTGGTATACCACTACAGGATCTCTGCTAAAAAACCTGTTTTTGCTGTTTTATAACCTGTTTTCACTGTCCCACCTCCGCAGATTCGTTTTTCTTTTTTCCGAACAAATTTTGAGTGCGGCACTCCCAGGATAGATAAATTGTATTCTTTGCCGAATTAGTATGGGAATGATTCATGAAGAGTTACTGTAAAGGCGACTTCTGCTTATGGTGACTTTTAAGATTTATTGTGGACGTGCTGATAGAGAGGGGATATAATAGAGATGCTGTTGACTCTTTCCGGCGGAAAGGGGGTGCATCGGTGGAATACATAATTACTTTTTTGCTTTCGATCATGGCAGGTATTGTATGCTACTATATCTGTAAATGGCTAGTAGTCCGTTCTCCAAGTCCTTGTGCATATAGCACCCGCTATCCACGCCAGGTGCACGTCTGCAAAGCTAGCCGTAGGGACCGCTACGCCGTCGCTTCGCAGGCGCACACCTGACGCGAATATCAGGCACTCTATGCACAAGGACTTGGAGAACGGACTACTAGATCGGAAGAGCTGAAACAGCTAGCCTAAATAGAAATCCCACGGAAGGACAAGTTCCGTGGGATTTCGTGCATCGTTGTACATAATTACTTTTTGTATCCTAAGTTTACTACAAACAAAAGTAATTGTCAATCTAATATACCCTACCTGCTGCCTGGCCGTAGAATATTTGACCTTAGACCCTTATGCCGTTCTACACCTGATACTTTATCAAAGGCAGCTGCAATTCATGCCTTTGTTCTGCCCCAAAGAATAGCAATACCGGAATAGTATCCTATATCACCGGCCCCAACGTATAAATATCAATGGACCCATAATAATGAAGGCTTTCATTCTTGCTCATCCCGCCGTTCAACACCTCCACCAGCTTGTCAAACACCTCCTCGCCCACCTGGTCGATGGACTTTCTGCCCTGGATGATTAATCCTGCATTGATGTCCATGTCATTAATCATATGCTCATATGTAATGGGATTTCCGCAGACCTTCACCACAGGCATAATAGGGAAGCCTTGTGGGGCGCCGCGGCCGGTGGAGAACATCATCAGCTGCGCGCCGCTGCAGGCCATACCGGTCAGGATCTCCGGCTCACGGCCGGGAGTGTCCTTGATCCACAGCCCTTTCCTGACCTGTCCGCCATCCCGCACCGTATCCGTATACTCCATGACGCCCTGTATGGGTCTGGTCCCGGATTTTACAATTGCTCCCAGGGACTTTTCCTCAATGGACGACAGTCCCCCCTCTATATTCCCGGGGGTGGGCTGGCCCTTTCTCATATCACAGCCCAGGGACCTGGCCCGCTTCTCCATGCGCGCCACAATCTGCCCGATGCGCTCCGCCACCTGGGGATTAACGGCCCGGCGCTGTAGAATGTGTTCTGCCCCCAGGAACTCCGTAGTCTCGCCGAAGATCACCGTACCGCCCAGATCCACCAGCTTGTCGGCCACATAGCCAAGGGCGCAGTTGGACGCCATGCCGGAGGTGGTGTCCGAGGCTCCGCATTTGATGGAGAGCGCCACCTCTGAGATATCCGACTCCTCCCGCGGCTGGAAACAGATGCTCCGCACCAGCCGGGACGCCGCGTCGATGCCTGCGGCGATGGCCCGGCTGACGCCCCCCAGCTTCTGGATATAGATGATCTCCACCGGCTTGCCGGTCATTGCAATAGCCTGCACCAGGCGTTCATGATCGGTTCCCTCACATCCCAGGCTCACCACCAGGGCGGCGCCCACATTGGGGCTGCAGCCCAGGCCAATCAGTGTATCAGTCACCCGGTCCAGATCAGGCGGCAGCTGGCAGCAGCCCTGATGGTGGTACAGCCCCACCGTACCCTGGACCTGGGCGGTTATGGCCTGTGCCACGTCATTGGCACAGACAACGCTTGGAATCACAGCCACCAGGTTGCGGCTGCCCACGCTGCCGTCCGGCCTTCTGTATCCCCTGAATTTGATCCCTGTACTCATAACTGCCCCTCCTTTTCCAGGTCGCCTCTGCCCCGCATGCTGTCCAGGTTGTGGACATGTACATGGCTGCCCGCGGGTATATCCCTGGTGGCCACGCCGATCTCCTCACCGTACTTGATGATCCGCGCCCCTGCCGCAATCTCCCTCACAGCGATTTTATGCCCGTAGGGAATGGGGTCCAGGGCATTCAGCACCTGCGCATTTCCCTGCTTGTCCCTCACCTCGATTTCTGCTCCCGCTTCAATTCCCTCTGCAAAAATCGTGGCCGTATTATCCAGATCACTTACCTTTAACGCCAGAAACATATTGTCCCTCCTAGAGTGTGACTTAAAATTGTGATGCATAAGGTGGCTCGCAAATGCCGCCGGAGCGGGGGCGGATCTCTCACCCGCCCCCGCTCCGCTATATACAGTATAACACATCCGCAGGCCGCCGCCCAGGATTCCCTTACTTACAGCCCTCTCTCATCCTTGTCCACAACCACGTGCATCAGAGCCGTGTCAATGGCAAACTGGGACATTTCCTGGCCCAAGCCCGGCAGCTCGGGGACCGTGTAAACGCCTCTCTCGGGCTGGTAGTCGTATTTGCACAGAACCGTCAGGGACGGCTGGGTGCTTCGGAAATGATGCTCATGGATACAGAAATTGGGAATTGCCGCTTCCAGATGAAGGGCCGCTGCCGTGGAGATCGGTGATCCCGCGCAGTGGGCCTGCACCGTCACGTCAAATACCTGGCCCATATCGCAGATCTTCTTGGCCTCGGTCAGGCCGCCGCAGTTGCACACATCCGGCTGCAGCAGCTGCACATTGTTCAGCATGAAATTATTCATGTAGTGCCAGCGCCCGAAGATCCGCTCGCCGCTTGCAATGGGCGTCCTGATCTTGTCATGGACTTCCTTGTGCATCATGGGGTTCATGGGGATAGTCGGCTCCTCCAGAGCCATGGCCTTGTACTTGTCGCACAGCTCCCCGATAATCACGGCGCTGACTGCATCGGTGCGGCAGTGATTCTCCACAATTATGTCAAAATCCCATCCGCAGTTGTCCCGGACAGCCTTCATCCTGGAATCCACCATATCAATGAATCTGCGGGTTGGGATACCCTCGCACTCACGCTTGGGCAGATGGGTGCCGTCCAGCCCGATCTGGGTAAAATCGATCTTCACCGCGTCATAGCCCTCGTCCAGGGCATACTGGGTGATCATGGCATAGTCCTCCGCCTTCCCGTAGGGGCCGATCTTGTCACACCAGCCGAACTGCAGCTGGGAGGCGTAGGAACGCATCTTGCTTCTGAACTTGCCGCCCAGCAGCTGGTAGCAGGGAACGCCCAGGACTTTGCCCTTAATATCCCACAGCGCAATGTCAATCGCACTTAATCCCGCGAAAACAATAGCGCCTCCGCCCATCCCCCAGAAGCTGGACTTAAACATCTTGTCCCATATTACCTCAATATTCATGGGGTCCATGCCAATGATCAGGCCCGCCAGGTCCTTCACCATTCCAAATGCGCCCGTTGCGCCAATCCCCAGGGCGATTCCCGCCTCCCCGTCCCCATAGACTCCTTCATCCGTATGAATCCGGCAGATGATGGGCTTTCTCTGCCACCTCTGCTCCCCAGCATCCAGCATATATACATCAACCTTCGTGATTTTCATAATTACCGCTCTCCTTTTTCCGCTTAATCCAGCCTTACCCGCGCAGTTAAGCTAAGCGGCAGGCCGTGATCCCGCTATTATTGGTTCCGTCTTTCCTTAATGGCTGCGCTGACCCCTCTGGCGATGGTCCCGCAGTCCCCGGTATACCGCTCAGGGTCCAGCAGGTCATCCAGCTCTGCCTCCGTCATGTTGGCGGCCACCACCTCGTTCTCCATCAGCTTGGCCTTGAAATCCGCCTGTTCCTCAAATGCGGTCATGGACACCTGGTACACCACCTCATGGGCAGTCTGCTTGCCGATCCGCTCTCCCAGCTTCAGCATCACCGGCTCGGACATCATCAGGCCTTTTAACAGGTTCAGATTGTCCTTCATCCGCTCCGGGAACACGTCCAGGTTCTTAAGCAGCTTCTTGCCCTTGGCCAGCACGCCGCCGGTGAGCATCACCGTTTCATTGAGGCTCATCCACTCGATCTTCCAGGCAGCCCCGTCCCGCTCATGGAACTGGTACATGGAGTCAAATGTGGCCCCCATGTTGGCCTTGGCCAGCCTGGACAGGGTCTGCAGCGCCTCAGGCGCCACGGGATTGCGCTTGTGGGGCATGGTGCTGCTTCCCACTGCGCCGTGGACAAAGCCCTCCGCCGCCTCCCCGGTCTCCGTTCCCTGGAGATACACGATCTCCTGGCCGATCTTGCCAAAGGTGCAGCCCAGCATGGCCAGCACACTGACGATCTCCGCCATCCGGTCCCGGCTCACGTGCCAGGCAATGTCCGGCACATCCAGTCCCAGGGCCTCTATGGCCCTGCGGCTGATCTCCAGCCCCTGCTCTCCGAATCCGGCCATGGAGCCCACGGCCCCTGAGAGCTGTCCCACGAAGCAGCGTTTCCGGCAGTCCTCCATGCGTTCAATATCCCGCCGCAGCTCGCTGGCCCACACGGCCGCTTTGTAACCAAAGGTAATCGGGATTGCCTGCTGTCCGTGGGTCCGCCCGGCCATCACAGTGTCCGCGTAGCGGTCCACCAGGCTCAGAACCGCCTCCTCCGCCTCCAGGGCATCCCGGTAGATCACATCGAATCCCCGCTTTACGGACATCATGAACCCAGTGTCCAGTATGTCCTGGGTGGTGGCGCCCAGATGGATGTACTCTCCATAGCCATTGTCGCATTTTTTCTGGAAATTGCGCAGAATTGGTACCAGAGAGTGGCCCACCTTCACAATTCCCGCCTCGATCTCATCAATGTCCAGGTTCTCCACAAACCCTTTTCTGCAGATCTCCTCCGCTGCTTCTTTGGGAATAATTCCCAGTTCTGCCTGCACTGCGGCCAGCGCTTTTTCAATATCCAGAAAATTCTGGATGATTGTCCTGTCATCAAAAATTGTTCTCATCTCTTCCGTGCTGTAGGAATTGCGGTACAGCATGGAATCAAGCATATTAGCTGCCACTTAATTCACCTCTTATCCCTTCTCCCAGTATACCCATGGAAGAATCCATCTTCAGAGACAGCACCTGCCCCATGATCCGAGAGGCGCGCTCACAGTCTATTGTCAGCCCTGCCAGGGAGAGGAATTTCTTCCTAATATATTCCCTGGGTGGTTTGCCCTGGGGAAGCTCTACCGTCTCCTCCCACTGCCGGCCATCCTTCAGCTTCACACACAGCCGTTCTATCCTGAGGGCCGGATACCGCCGGGTGCAGGAGGGGTCCTCCTCCACCTTGATCCTGCTTTTAAGTCCATGGACCCGCGGGTCGCTTCTGGCCTGCTCCGTAAACTGCATAAGTCCGGTTTCGCCGTACACGGCCATGGCGGCAATGCAGTAGGGCATGGAGAACTTTGCTTTCAGTTCCGTGCCGCAGCTGAAATCGCCTGTCAGGTCCACCGCCTTTTTATATGCCTTAACCTCTATGGCTTCTACCTGGTCCACTGTGAAATTGTGTTTCTTCATAATCTTTTGGAGGGCATCCAGGGCAGAGTGGGTATGGCCGCAGGAAGCATGGATTTTATAATATGAATCCAGGATCTTCAGTTCATCGCCATCCTGGGGACACATTTGATCGAAATCCCGTTCCAGGCTCACCGCCCGGGCATAACCGCCCTCCCGCTCAAACACATCCTCCGGCACCGAATACCCTTTTGCTGCCAGCACCGCCGCCTTGACGCCGTTCTCCACGGCATTTCCCACATTGACCAGCTTGGCGTCGGTCCCAAATACACATACCAGCCCGGAAGCCATGGTGCCGGCGATTCCCAGCGCCCTGGACAGCTGCTCCCCGTCAAGACCCATCACCTTCCCGGCCGCAGCTGCTGCTGCGAAGGTGCCGCAGGTTCCGGTGGTATGCCAATAGTCATAATGGGAGGGATTGACGGCAGACCCCAGCCGGATCATCACCTCATATCCGGCCGCAGCCCCCAGCGCGTACCGCTCAAAGTCCGCCCCACAGTATTCCGCAGCGGCCAGGGCAGCGGGCAGCGCAGCAGCTCCGGGGTGGGTGATGGCAATCTTATTCACATCATCATACTCCAGGGTGTGGCCCAGTATCCCGTTGGAAAATGCCGCCATATACATGGAGGTCCTTCCCGGCAGGCCAAAGGCGCTGCACTGGGGATTCCCGCCCGCCTCCCGCGCCATTTCCAGGACGCCTGCGGAGCTTTTTTTATCCAAAGCCCCGATGACGCAGCCCAGCCAGTCCAGAGTTTTATACCGGATGTCCTCCATCACTTCCCCGGAAACATAAACAGCTGGGCGTTCCGCCGCACCCTCTGCCGGATCTCCGGCCAAAGCCGCTGCGCGCGCGCCTCCGCCCTGATCCCCGGCGGACAGCGCCGCCAGGAATCTGCACAATTCAAGGGTATTCTTCATCACCATGTCCTCTTTATCTCATCCTTTATCTCATCCTTTATCACACCTTGGCCGCCTTCATCCGCTTCACCTTGGCCGCAATAAACGGGAAAAAGAAGCTGGCCACAGCGATAATCAGCACTGTGCATGTGATGGGCTGTTTGTACAGGAAATCCCAGGAACCCTTGCTGGCCACCAGGGCCTGGCGCAGGTTGTTCTCAGTCATGGACCCCAACACCATGGCCACGATCATGGGCGCTGTGGGAATATTGAATTTATAGCAGAAGTATCCGATCAGGCCGAAGATGATCAGCACCAGCACGTCAAATGGGTTGGTGGCAATGGCAAACACTCCGGTCACGCAGAAAGCCAGGATGATGCCGGCCAGCAGTTCTTCAGGCACGGACAGAATGGTTTTCATATAGCGCAGAATGAAGATCCCCAGTGGTGCCATGATAATATTTGCAATAATAATGGCAATAAACAGCCCGTAAATGATGTCCGGATGCTCAGTGAAGAACACAGGGCCGGTCCGCATGCCATGGATCATAATTGCGCCCAGAAACAGTGCTGAGGTGGAGTTACCCGGAACGCCCAGCGCCAGCAGGGGCACCAGGGAGCCGCCTGTAACCGCGTTGTTGGCAGACTCCGGAGCTGCCACGCCGATGACATTGCCATTTCCGAAGGATTCCGGGTCCTTGGACATTTTCTTCTCCATGTCATAGGCCATGAAGGTGGCCACGTTGGTTCCCGCGCCCGGGATAATGCCAACAATGGTGCCGATCACAGAGCCGCGAATCCAGGTGGGAAGCTGATGCAGGCATTCCCTCCATCCGATCCACACGCTGTCCACCTCAGGCATGACTGCATTGGTCTTGACCCGCTTGCAGGCCTCAGCTGTCTTAAGTACGGACACAACCCCGAACAGTCCGATCAAAGACGGCACCAGGCCGATTCCGCTGAGCATGTTCATGTTGCCGAAGGTAAGCCGCGGGTAGCCGTTCTGGGGGTCCATGCCGATGACCGCGATCAGAAGGCCGATCATACCGGACAGCAGCCCCTTGGGGATATTGTCTCCGCTGATGCTGGTGATACAGGCGATACCCAGGAGAGATATGGCAAAATACTCGCCCGGTCCGAATTTCAGCGCCACCTCTGCCAGCACAGGGGTCAGGAACAGAAGTACCACTGCGCTGAACAGGCCGCCGAATACACTGGCCATGGTGGCTGTGCCCAGGGCCAGTCCCGCCTTCCCCTGCTTGGCCAGCGGATATCCGTCCAAAGTCGTGGCAAAGCTTGAAATCGTGCCTGGAATCCCCAGCAGAATTGCCGAGATGGAACCGCCGTAGATGGAAGAACAGTAGATCGCCGCCAGGAATGCAAGGCCCACGCTGGGCTCCATCCCAAAGGTCATGGGAACCATCAGGGCAATGGCCATGTTGCCGGTCAGACCCGGAAGCGCGCCGATTACCAGTCCCACAATACAGCCCAGAACCAGGAACATCAGCACATTAACCGAAGCTACCGTCTGAAAACCTAATAGTATATTAGACACTTGATACCCCTCCCTTCCTAAAAGAACACGCCCGGAAACCGGACATTAAATATCTGGCTGAAGGCCACATACAGCCCAATGCTGACCAGCAGCGCCGTAGGAATCAAGATCTTCCACTTTCTGTACCCAAGGGTCACGGAAGCGGCCATAATCATCAGAAACGTGGGAATGGTATATCCAATGTACTGGAATGCGAAGTAATAAATCACCAGATATGCGGCAATCAGTGCGACGCTGCTGTAGGATATCTCCTTCTTTGCCGCGGGCTGTCCCGGATTCACCGGAGCAGCCCCCGCGGCTCTGACAGCGTTGTAAGTGATGGCCAGTCCCAGAATAATGATTGCTATGGAAATAATTCTGGGGTAAAATGCAGATTTTGGCGGAATACTCAGGAAATAAATCATGGTGGCCGCCCCCAGCACGGTGGTGCCGATTCCCAGGCCAAATTCCTTTTTATTCAATACTGTCACCTCTTTCTGTAATGGGCTTATTCCTGAATCAGATCCTGGATCGCCTCCATACTCTTGTAATCATCTGCCAGGAATACCTTAAATGCAGCTGCATCCGTGTAGGTGATGGGGAAACCGCTGTTGTCGAACTGGGTCTTTACTTCCTCAGAAGCCATCACCTTGGCCATTGCGTCGGAGAGCACCTGTACCACCTCATCCGGGGTGCCTGCCGGAACAGCCAGCCCTCTGTATGCGCCGTATACGAAGTCAAGGCCTGACTCCTTCAGGGTAGGAACATCGGGCAGGATATCGCTGCGCTCATCCGCACAGATTGCCAGAACTTTGATCTTGCCCTGGTCGATCAGGGAAGCAGCGCCTGCGTATGTGGTGAAGCCCACCTCCGCATGTCCGCCTGCCAGCTGAACGGTCTGCTCCGCGGAGCCGTTGGTGTGCATATACTCAAACTCAATACCTGTCTTTTGGGTGAAGATCAGACTGGCAATATGGTGGGAGGTAGAAAATCCCGGTGTGGAGTTCAACAGCGCCTTGGACTTGCCCGCTTCCATAAACTGCTCAATAGTCTCAATGCCTGAAGCCTCGGATGCCACGATCAGCTCAGGATCAAAGCAGTATTCTGCAATGGGGGTGATGGAATCCATGTCATAGGTCGTTGCACCGCTGAGCACATTGGTCACATAGGATGAGGTCAGCGCCAGCATGGTGTAGCCGTCAGGCTTCTGTGTCACCGCGTATGTCTGCCCCACCACGGCGCCGCCGCCCTCTTTATTCAGCACATTAACCGGTTGCCCCAGCTCCTTCTCCAGCTCTGCCGCCAGAATACGGCATGAAAGGTCCACATTTCCGCCTGCTGCGAAGGGGACCACCAGATCGATGGGTTTGGTGGGGAAGTCTGTGGTCTTGGCCGCCTCGCTTTTGCCTGGGGCCTCTGTTGCCGCCGGGGCCGCGGTTTCTGCCTTTGCAGCAGTGGTGGCCTGACCTCCGGAATTCCCACACCCAGCCATCACAAGCGCTGCTGCCGCCAACAATGCCATTGCCTTTAAATTACGT